>JAXGUU010000433.1:0-3328 GCA_040774145.1 Anaerolineae bacterium | reverse complement strand
CCATCCCGGGAAATGGAAGAGGAAGAGCCGCAGCGTGAAGCTCTCGTCAGACCGTACGGAGAAGCGGTTCACCCACGGCTTGTCCGGCTGGACCTCGACCACTGCTGTCGTCGGCACTGTGGCCCGGTTGACGCGGTCCACCGGCGGATCGCTGTAGGAAGCCAGGACCGCCGCTTCCGGTCCCGGGATCATGTCGACGGTGGCGGGGACGAAGTCGTTGGTGGAGGTCGTGCCTCGCCACCGTCCCTCCAGTTCTGCGTCCAGGACGCTGGTCAGGGTCAGTTTGCCGAACCCATCGGTCCACGGTGTCGGATAGAGGCCGGGCAGCGCCGGTACCAAGAGGAGGATCGCGGCGATCGGCACCGCGGCGCGACGTACCCTCGGCGACGCACCCTCCGCGATCTGCGAGATGAGAGGGATCATCATCGCTGCAGTCGGTCCCAGGAACCGCCACGGGAACTGATAGTAGGCGATGCCCGGCATGATCTCCCACAGCCACCGGCTGCTGCGGGTGACCAGCCACAGCAGGAGACCGGACGTAACGGCATAGAAGCCGAGGCCACGATCGCGGCGTGACACCGGCAGCCACGTCACCATCCCGAGGACGGCCACCAACACCATCTGTGGCCCCGCCGACATCGGCACATCGGCTGCGGTGGCGCGACGATCGATCGGCCGGATCGGCGACAGCAGCTCTCGCAACGAGACGAAGTGGTTGCGGAAATCGTAGTGGCCCTCACCTGCGACGTCCAATTGGATAGCCGAACGCTCCCACAGAAAGGGCAGCCAGAAGAACGCTGTCAGCAGAACGAACACGAGCGCCACAGCGACGGCCAGGGCAAGGCGTCGCCGCGCACCCTCTCGCATCGCCAGCTGCCAAAGCCCTAAGCCCGCGACGAGGGCGACCGTGCTCAAGCCTGTGAGGTTGTGACTTAGGAACGCCGCCGCCGTTGTACTGACGGCAGCGACCATAGCGGCCCTGCTACCCGTCCGCCACACCAGCTCCCAGGCCCAAAGGGCCCACGGCAGACACGCCAGCGCAAAGGTCTCCGGCAGGTCACCGCGCACGTGAGGGTTGATCAGCTGAATATACGGAGCGAAACTGAAGGCCATGGCCCCCAGCAGCCCCCCACCCTTGGGGCTATAGAGGGAGCCCAAGAGATAGGCGCCCACGGCACCCAATACAAGCGCCAGCACGGAACAGATCTTGACCCCCACAGCGGCAAGCTCCGGACGCCCCAGCGTGAGCACGTGGCTGACGTAATAGGTCAGAGGCGCATAGTAGTTGAAGATGGGATAGCCATAACCGTGGTAGAAGTTCGGAGCCCAACGCGGATAGAGTGCCCCAGCCCGCAGGCTATAGCCCAGCTCGGCGGTGCGATAGATGTGAAGCTCCGCATCATCGCCGCGTGGTAGGCCCGGCGACGTGAAATAGGGCCAGGCGGACATGAGCCCAAGCGCTGCTGCCAGGAGCAGCGCCCAACCTAGCCGAGCTGTCGCACGACTTCGCATAGCCAGTTTTTTATTCTGTGTGAACAAAAGAAGGGTTGCATCGCCTGTGGTTTATCACTACGCGAAGATACGGCCTATTGAGATCGCTTCTTTTCGAACCTGAACCCGTGACCCCGCACAGTGCCCACGTAGTTGTGCTCCGCGTCCAGCTCCGCCAGCCGCTCCCGCAGTCGGTAGACCAGCGCGTCCAGGGCTTGATCCGTGACGCCCCCGGAGGCGTCCGGCCAGACAATACTGACAGCCTCCTCACGGGAGAGCACATTACCCCCTGCGGCGACGAGGGCACTGAGGAGGGCAAACTGTGCGGGCGAAAGCGGCGGATCGAGGATCTGGCGCCCAAGCGAGACCTGTCGCGTCGCATCGTTGACGATGAGGCGATCCGAACTGGGAAGGCCTGATTCACCTGAGGCGATGAGGGGCAACGTGGCATCACCTGCTACAAAGCCGATACGCAGCACGCCGGCGAGTTGGATCTCATCGCCGTCACGGAGCCTGTAGGGCAGCTCACGAATCGGCTCGTCGTTGACCGCCGTGCCGTTGCGGCTGCCCAGGTCCCGGAGGACGTGCCCTGTAGCGTCGCGCTCGAGACGGGCGTGGTATCGCGAGATCTGCCGCTCCGGCAGCACGATGTCACAGTCCTCGGCACGCCCCAGCGTCAGCGAGTCCGACGTGACGGGCCACCGCGTGCCCGCCAGTGCACCCTGGTAGATCACTAGAATCGGATGATTGGTCTGGATGTGTCCCTGCATCAGCTACACCTCGCCTTCCCCGCCCTCTTGAGTTCCTTGGCCCCGACGAACGAGCGCCATCCTTGACATTATACCAGGGCAGCGCTATCATCTCAACGCGATGGCCAGACTGCTGGATGCCCATGTTCTGTTGAAGGAGCGCTACCTGATCGCCGGACCGATCGGTCAAGGCGGTATGGGCGCAGTGTACCGCGCTGAGGATACGCTCCTTGCCGGTCGCATCTGTGCGGTCAAGGAGATCGCGCCCGAGGCCGATGGCGGTGACGACTCCCTGGCCCAGCTCCAGGAGCAGTTTCGCCAGGAGGCCTCGGTATTGGCCCGCCTCGACCATCCCAACCTCCCCAAGGTCTCCGACTATTTCACCCAAAACGGTCGTGAGTATCTGGTGATGGACTATGTCCCGGGCAACAATCTCCGCGAGCTCGTGGATCAGGCGCTCACGGAGAACCGCTTCCTTGACGAGGCTCAGGTTCTGGACTGGGCCACCCAGCTCTGCAGCGCCCTGGCGTTCTTGCACAGCCAGGATCCCCCAGTCCTCCATCGCGACATCAAGCCGTCTAATATCAAGGTCACCCCCAGCGGCCTCCTCAAGCTCGTTGACTTCGGTCTGGTGAAGCTGCTCACCACGGATGAGGCCCGCACCGTGACCGTCGTTCAGGGCCAGGGAACGGCTGCCTATACCCCGCTGGAGCAGTACGGGGGCGACGACTCGCACACCGACACCCGCACCGACATCTATGCGCTGGGCGCCACGGTCTACCACCTGTTGACAGGGCGCACGCCCGCCACGGCGCGCGAGCGCTTCCTCCGACCGGGCGCACTCACTCCCCCACGCGAGATCAACCCCCACATCTCACCCGGTGTTGAGCAAGCCGTCCTGCAGGCACTCGCGCTGCATCCACGGGACCGCCAAGCGACGGTCGATGAGTTCGCGGCGGCACTGAAGCGCACCCAGGTCCCCTCTGTCTTGGCGCCCCTCGTCTTCACCGAAAACGAATGGCGTGCGACGTGGCAGAGAAACCTACCGCTGCTGGTGGCTGTCGTCGTTCTGGTCGTCGCCGCCGTGG
>JAXGUU010000432.1:0-3356 GCA_040774145.1 Anaerolineae bacterium | reverse complement strand
GGAGGGCCTGCGACAGCTGCGCTCCAAGGTCACTCATCCGATCGCGCTGCACTTCGGCAACCCCCCAATCCCGACCGTCGTGCGTGATGAGGCCTGTGACGGATTCGTCATCGGGGGCGGGGTAGCGCGGGTGCTGGAGCAGGGGGCCCTGGCAGCGGCGTTCGATAAGCCCTTCTGGCTACAGATGGTAGGCACGGGGCTGACGACGGCGCTGTCGTTACACCTGGGCGCCGTTCTTCCGATGGCGCAATGGCCCGCGGTCAATTGCCTGAACAACTACGCTGACGACCTGCTCGCCGAACCGCTGACGATCATCGGCGGCTATGCGCGGGTGCCGGAGGCGCCGGGCCTCGGCATCGAGATCGATGAGGAGGCGCTTGCTCGCTATCGCATGGCGGAGCCGCCCTATGAGCTGCCCAAGCCACGGCTCCTGCTGACCGTGACCTGGCCCGGTGGGCTGGTGCGCCACTATGCCGATATCCATCAGGTGTGGGACGAGGCCTTCAACGGCTCCATCCCCGCGCAGGCGCGTGGCGTGCGAATGGCGGTGACGCCCGACGATGGGTCCCCATCATGGGCGGAGCTCTACGCGCGGGCGCAGCTCGCACCGGTGCACGATACCGGCGTGTGGGAGGGTCGTTGAGCTGTCCTGGGCCACGGTCGGCCCTGCGAGGGCAAGGCTCCTTCTCAGCCTGCCCGGGGAGTAGTTAGGAGGTGTGGTATGCAGTACGGTGAACAGCGTTGGCCTCAGGTGCCGGATCTCACGGATCGGGTGGTCGTGCTGCCGTTGGGATCGCTCGAGCAGCACGGGCATCACCTACCCCTGCTGACCGACTCGCTGATCTGCACCGAGATCGTGACACGTGCACAGGCGCGGCTGGAAGACGTCGCGCTCTTCCTACCGCCGGTCTGGGTCGGCGCGTCGGAGCATCATAACCGGTTCCCGGGAACGGTGACCGTTCGCCATGCGACCTATACCGATATGTTGGATGACATCATGGAGAGCCTGATCGGCAGCGGGTTCAAGCGTATCCTGCTGCTCAATGCCCACGGCGGCAACGCGCTTCCCGGGCAGTCAGCGCTCTATCGCGTCCAAATGCGCCATCGCGACCGGCGCGACCTGTGGCTCGTCTTCGCGACCTGGTTTGAGCTGGCCCGATCACAGATCGCTGCCGTGCCCGGATTGGAGCAGGATCATGTCACCCATGCCTGCGAGCTGGAGACGAGTATGGTGCTGTGCTTACGGCCCGAGCTTGTGGACCTAGCGGCAGCTCGCGGCGCGATCGTGCCCCTCGAGTCGGCATTCTATTCGCCTGACTCGCGCCGGGCAAGCCGTGTGACCGTGGCGCGACCTTTCGAGCACATCAGTGTCACGGGAGGGTATGGTCATCCGGAGCTGGCGACAGCGGAGAAGGGCGAGGCTCTCTACTCTGCGGTGGTTGACGAGGTGGTTGCGTGTGTGCGTGAGGTTGCTGCGTGGGAGGCATTTGAGCCGCGATGAAGATCCGCGAGATTCGGGCCGTGGGCCTGCAAGGAGATACGCCTGAGGGCGGCTGGTCGGAGGAGATCGCGCATGAGGACTGCGTTCACACGCTCGTCGCCGTGCTCACCGATGAGGGTGTTACGGGCTTTGGGAGCGCCTACACCAACGATGGTTTGGTGAAGGCGTCGCTGGCGGTGTTGGCGCCCCTTTATGTGGGGGAGAACGCGCTCGAGCCCGAGCGGGTGACCGAGAAGTTACGCCGGCATATGTTCTGGATGGGGCGTGGTGGGAGCATTGAGCACACGATCAGCGGGATCGACATCGCCCTTTGGGATATCCTCGGCAAGGCCACCGGGCAGCCGGTGGGGCGGCTATTGGGCGGGCGCTATCGTGAGCGGGTGACGCCCTATGCGTCCCTTCTGATGGCGGAACCCGGCCCCCTGACCGATCGTCTGCTGCGGATCAAGGCGCAGGGGTTCCGTGCCTTCAAGATGGGCTGGGGGCCGTTTGGGCGTGTGAGCTACGCGATGGACGAGGCCATCGTCCGCGCGGCGCGTGACGCTGTCGGCGAGGCGTGCCTACTGATGGTCGACGCGGGTGGTAGCGATGCCTTCTGGTCCAATGGCTTCAAATGGGCGCTGAGGACGGCGCGAATGTTGGCGGACTACGACGTGACCTGGTTCGAGGAACCGCTTCAGCACGACGCGCTGGACGACTATGTGCGCCTGCGCGAGCATGCGCCTGTGCCGATCTCCGGGGGCGAGGTCATCACGCGCCGCCAAGCCTTCCTTCCGTGGCTGCGTGCCGGTGCGTTCGACATCGTCCAACCCGATGCGACCAAGGTCGGGGGTCTGTCGGAGTCACGCCGCATTGGGTGGATGGCAGAGGACTATGGGGTGCGTTTGATCCCGCACGGCTGGAACACCGCGGTCGGTCTGGCGGCGGACCTCCATCTGGCCTCGGCTCTGCCCGCAACGGATCTGGTTGAGTACATCACGGGCTCGCCCTACCTGGACGATCTCATCGTGGGTGGATGGCGTCTCGATGCGGAGGGCATGTTGTCCATTCCTGAGGGGCCGGGGTTGGGCATCGAGCTTGATCTCGATGCTGTAGCCCGCTACGCCGCCGGCGAGGTGTGGCTTGAGGTCGGATGAGTCGATAAACGACGCCTACCGGTTGGCTGCGCCTGATGTTCGCTACCGCGATGCGTTTCTGACGATGGTCGACGACTACCATCGGGCGGGCGAGGGGCGCTTCCACGATGTCGGCGATGACTTTGGGGCTTATGTACAGCGCCTGCACCAAGCGGCACGTGGTGTTGGCTTGCAGCCCGGATGGGTCCCGTATACCACGTTCTGGATGGTCGCCGCGAGCGGGTCGCCGGTGGTCGGGGTGTCTCATCTGCGTCATCGGCTGACGGCGATGCTCGAGAAGGAGGGCGGACATATCGGCTATACGATCGCGCCCTCCTACCGCAGGCAGGGCCTGGGGACCCTGCAGCTGGCGCTGGTTCTGGAAGCCGTCCGCGAACGCCCTGATCTGCTGGGTGTGGACCGTATGCTGATCACGTGCGATACCGACAACGTGGGCTCTGCGCGGATTATCCGGAGCAACGGCGGAGTCTTCGACAGTGAGATCGTCTCGGACTTCACCGGGAAGGCGGTGTCACGCTACTGGATTGCGCTCTAGCCCTGTGGGGTTTCGCAGCAGGTGCGTAGCGCGGCAGAGGAGGAGAACGCTGAGCAGCGGGGTTGGTGAGGGTAGCAGCGGCGGGAGGGGCGGCACAAACGCAGCAGGTGGACGGGTTGCGCGGGACCAGGGCGCGCGCGCGGGGTGGAGCGAGGTCGGCGAAGGGGAGCGCCGGATGCCCAAG
>JAXGUU010000431.1:0-3363 GCA_040774145.1 Anaerolineae bacterium | reverse complement strand
GGCTCCCTGGCTAATTCAGCCGGGTCTGACGCTGCAGATCCCCCCGGTTGACGGCGCCTACCACACAGTGATGGAAGGCGACACGATTGACTCCATTGCCGAGCGCTACGAAGTATCGGCAAGCGCTCTCTACAATGTCTGGAACCCCATTGAGCCCGGCGCTGCCCTCGTTGAGGGTACGCAGCTCGTGATTCCTGCCGGGATCGGTGAGGACTTCGACTTGCAGCCACCGCCGCAGGATCCGTCGGTACCCGGCGTCGGCGTAGCATCGGCGAGTTGGGGCTATTGCGGCAACACAGCCGTCTCCGGATACGGCGGCAACGGTTGGTTCATCCTACCGACCGGCTCTTACGCCGTGTCGGGCTATGTCTTCCGCGATGCGCGCAACCCCGGTCATATCGGTCTGGATTATCGGTGTCGCCTGGGCGACCCGATCTATGCCGCTGATGCAGGTGTTGTGGTGTGGGCCGGCTGGAATGGTGGTTACGGCAATCTCGTGCGTGTGAGCCACGGGAATGGCTATGAGACCTACTACGCTCACTTCAGCGCCTATGCCGTCGGTTGTGGTGACTCCGTATATCAGGGACAGGTCATCGGATATTGTGGTTCAACGGGTTGGTCGACGGGGCCGCATCTGCACTATGAGATTCGGTACAATGGTGTGCCCCAGAATCCACAGCGTTTCGAGCCCTAGATGACGCCATCCAGCGACGCTTCTGCCGATTCCCCTGCATGCCCCTCTGAGTGGTATAGCCCCTGGGTGTTGCGTGCCATGGCGCGTGTCGCCGCCTTTGTGTGGCGCTGGAGCGATGACTATGTCGGACAGCGTCCCGCCATCGGTCGGCTGACAGCACATATCGGGTTGTTGCTCACCCTTGTCGCCCTGGTCTTGCTCGGGGGGCGCGAGTTGGATTCCCTCACGGCGCTTCTTGCCGTGGCGGATGAGACCATCCTCAACGGATTCGTGCAAGGTGTGGACGCAGCGGCGTCCGTCGCCGAACTGGTGGAGCGCCCCTACTATCGCACCGCCTCGCAGGTACGCATCGTGCGTCAGGCCCAGGTCCACACGGCGATTCCCGATCGTCCTCGACTGAGCGTGATCACCTACACGGTAGAGGTCGGAGACACGGCTGAGAAGATCGCGGCGAAGTTCGGACTGCAGCCGACGACGCTGCTCTGGTCGAACCCCGAGATGGAGAAGATGCCCGACCTGCTTGCGGTCGGGCAGGTCTTGACGGTGCTGCCCATCGATGGTGTCTACCATACCGTAGGCGTCAGCGACACGCTCAAGAGCCTCGCCGAGGCCTATTCCGTTGAGCTCGACGCGATCCGCGATTGTGTCTTCAACGAGGTGCCGGAAGATGGAACGCTCGCCGAGGGCACGCAGATCATCGTACCCGGTGGAACACGGCCCTATGTGACTCGTGAGGTAACGGCGTATACCGGACCGGTGTCCGTGAGCGCTGATGCCTCGGGGCTCTTCTCGTGGCCTGCCTGGGGGACGCTGACGCAGGGATACTGGTACGGGCACCGCGCCGTCGATATCGGTGCCTCGGTGGGGACCGCGATCCGTGCCTCGGATGGCGGGTTCGCCAGCTTTGTGGGGTGGACCGATATCGGTTACGGTTACTTGATCGTCCTGGACCATCAGAACGGCTACCAGACCTTCTATGCTCACCTGAGCGATATCTATGTGCGCGAGGGCGAGGTCGTTGACAAGAATCAGGTGATTGCCGCGATGGGAAGCACGGGCAACTCCACAGGCCCACACCTGCATTTCGAGATTCGCTACAACGGCTATCCGAACAATCCCCTGATCTACCTGCCCTGACGGCGTGCCGGGCCGGCGTGCCCACCCATCCGCTGTCTAGCCTACGGCGCGTGTCACGCGACGCCGCACCCCGATAGGAGATACCCATGGTCGTTACGGTGGAGGAAGTGCGTTCGCTGTATGGCGAGGCCGATAGTGTGCACGATTTCGATCACATCCTGCGCGTGTTGGCGGTCGCCGAGCGTATTGCTGTATCGGAGGGCGCTGATCTGAGCATCGTCCGTGCTGCTGCTCTGCTCCACGATTGGGGTCGCGCAGAGGCCCAAGCTGCAGGACGCGACCACGCCGGCGTGGCTGCCGAGCGTGCGGATCGCTATCTGAGGGAGCGTGGCGTCTCCGACTCGAAGGTTACGGCCATTTGTCACGCGATTCGGGCGCATCGTTTCAGGGCTGCGCCGGTGCCGACGACGCTGGAGGCCAAGGTGCTCTTTGACGCCGACAAGCTCGATGCCATCGGGGCATTGGGGGTCGCGCGTGCCTATGCCTATGGTGGCGCCCATAACCAGCGGCTCTGGGCGCCTGTGGAGACGGTCGATCTGGCGCGGTGGAAAGCGGATGGTGACGATGCCGATGAGCATACGCCCGTCCACGAGTTTGTCGTCAAGCTATCGCGGATCCGTGCGCAGCTCTACACGCAAGCGGGACGGCAGATCGCAGAGGAGCGACATCGCTATATGGTAGGCTTTTTCGAGCGTCTCGATGCTGAGGTACGCGGCAAGCTGTAGCGAGTGGGGAGATAAAGAAGAGAGAGCACGCTGTGTGCTCTCTCTGATGTGGTGTCGGCTCGGCTACTCGCGTGGACGCAGGTGTGGATAGAGCAGGACGTCGCGGATCGAGTGGTGATCCGTGAAGAGCATCGCCAGACGGTCGATGCCCAGGCCGAATCCCCCGTTGGGCGGCATTCCGTACATCATGGCCCTCAAGTAATCCTCGTCCATCGGTTGGGCCTCCTCATCGCCGGCTTCAGAGGCCTGCCTCTGCTGAAGGAAGCGCTGTTCCTGCTCAAACGGATCGTTGAGCTCGGTGAACGCATTGCCCATCTCCAGTCCTCCGACGAAGAACTCAAAGCGCTCAACATGAGTGGGATCATCGGCCTTCTGCTTGGCTAGGGGCGAGATCTCCACGGGGTAGTCGTGGACAAAGGTGGGCGCGATCAGATCGGGCTCCACCACGCCGAGCAGCGTGTCCACCAGATGCCCCCAGCTTGCGCTGCCGGACGCATCATACCCCCGCGCGCGCATCTCCGCGCGCAGCGTATCCGCGTCAGGGAAGGCGACGTAATCGATGCCCGTTTCCTCGCGGATCGCGTCACGAAGGGTCACGCGTCGCCACGGCGGCGTCAGATCGATCTCATGGCCTGCATAGGTCAGGCGCGTGGTTCCCAAGACCTGCTGGGCTGTGTCGGAGAGCATCTGCTCGACCGTGTCCATGATGCCGTACAGATCGGTGTACGCACAGTAGAGCTCAAGCTGCGTGAACTCCGGATTGTGTTTGTAAGAGACCCCCTCGTTGCGGAAGTCGCGCCCGATCTC
>JAXGUU010000430.1:0-3365 GCA_040774145.1 Anaerolineae bacterium | reverse complement strand
TGCTGATAGCCACGCTCCAGTGGATCTCTGACTGCATCTGCCACACGGCCCACACCAACAAGCGCCGTCAACGCCCGGCTACCTTCCAAGCCTTACTGGCCTGCCCTGTCGGCGGAGGCTTAACTTGATGCCTATGGGCGGAAACCCAAGCCCGCCCCTTCCTTGCCGCTTTGGCCTATGCGGAGCCGGCAGCAAGCTCCAGGAGGGACTCGATCCGCGGCACCATCTGCGCCGGATCGGGATGGAGCCCCTCGAGGAGCAGCAGGTTCTCGAACAATTGCTCGATCGCGAGGTCGAGCAAGGCGTCGGCCCCCGGCTTGTCCGTGAGTCTGCCCAGGTTGCGGATCAGAGCGTGGCTGCGGTTGACCTCCAGTATCTTAGCCGGCGCCTCGTAATCCTCCTCCAGCAGCCGGCGCACCCGCTGCATATCCCGTTCCGCACCGCTCTCGGCCGACACAAGGCGGCAGGGGCTGCCCTTGAGCACTCTTGACTCCCTCACGTCGGCGACACGCTCGCCCAACACCCTGCGGACCCGAGCTAACAACCGCCCGAAGGCCTCGTGCCCAAGCTCCGCGGCAGGGGTCTCCTCGTCCTCTTGCGTCACCTCGGGAAGCTCCAGATCCGGATCGTCTACGTTGACCAGCGTCTTGCCGTCGTAGTCACGCAGCCCCTGGATCATGAAGGCGTCGAGCGGATCGACCATGTAGAGGACCTCCAGGTCGTTGGCCCGCAACGCGTCGAGATGCGGGCTCCGCTCGACCGACTGCAGGCTCTCGCCGAGAAGATAGTAGATGACGTCCTGCCCCTCCTGCATCCGTTCGACATAGGTCGCAAGCGAGATCAGCTCGCCGCCCGACTTGGAGGTGACAAACCTGAGCAGCGGCAATAGGTCATCCCGTCCGCTGTAGTCCGTCGCCACCCCCTCCTTGATGAAGGGGCCCCACGCCTCCCAGAAGCTCCGGTACGCCTCCGGCTGCTCCTCGCCCATCTCCTGCAGGGTCTTGATCAGCCGGCCGCGGAGTGCGCGCTTGATGTGACCGATCGCGCGGCTGGACTGAACCGTCTCGCGCGCTACGTTGAGCGGGATATCGGCGGAATCGACCACCCCCTCGACGAAGCGCAAGTACTCCGGCAGCAGTTCTTTGTTGTGCTCCTGGATCAACACCTTGCGCGAGTAGAGCCTGAGGCCGTAGTCGGTGCGCGCGCGTAGCATGCCTCGGTCCTGACCGCGCGGGACATAGAGCACGCTGCGCACCTCGACCGGGACATCCGCTACGACGTGCACGTGGCAGAGCGGATCGTCGAAATCCATCGTCAGCTGGCGATAAAAGTCGTTGTAGGCCTCATCTTCGACCTCGCTCGGTGACTGCCGCCAAATCGCCGTGCGCTGGTTAGCGACCGTATCGTCGACGTAGACCGGGAACGAGACGTAGTTCGAATGGGTCTTGACGATCTGCTCCAGTCGCCACGACGAGGCAAACTCCTTGGCATCTTCCTTGAGCTGGATCTCGATCGTCGTGCCGCGATCGCTCTTCTCCGCCGGGCTCAGCCGATAGGTACTGTCACCATTGGAGACCCAACGCCAGGCCTCGGCCTCCGGCTGATAAGAACGCGTGGTGACCCGCACCTCGTCGGCGACCATAAAGACGGCGTAGAAGCCAACCCCAAACTGACCGATGATCTCATCGAGCTTCAATCCGTCGCGATCACCGTTCTGCTGCTCGCCGAGCTTCTCCAGGAAGGCCATCGCACCCGAGTGCGCAATCGTGCCTAGGTTCTCGACCAGCTCCTCCCGCGTCATCCCAATGCCGGTATCCGATATCGTCAGGGTGTTGGTCTCCGCATTGCCCTCGATACGGATCGCGAGTTCGACCTCGGGATCCAGGACGTCCTCATGGGTCAGCATCAGGAACTGCACGCGATGCAGGGCGTCGGATGCATTGGAGATCAGCTCACGTAAGAAGATGTCCCGCTCTTTGTAGAGCGAATGGGAGAGAATCTTAAGCAACTGCTGAACCTCAGCTCGAAACTCCATCGCCTCGACGTTCTGCGCCTCTGTCATACGTCTCCTCCTAACTCAATCTGTTCATGCTTCCTCTATCATACGCCACCAGCATTAGATCCGAATTAGAGCGACCCGAGCCCGTACGCCACGACGCTTCCATCCGCCCTTTCCTCCACGCTTACGTTTTTCTTATGCCACGTTTATCCGGCTCTAATCCGGGTGCGCTACACTTAGGGCGTAAGTTGAGCAGGAACCGGCACGCGACCAAGAGAGGTCCCGTGTCAGGACATCTAGACGCTTTTGAAGGAGGCCAGAGCATGTTAAGCAATCCATTTGATTTCAGATCGAGCTACCGTGAGATGGAGCGGCTGCGACGCGAAATGAATCAGCTCTTTGAGCAACTGGATCGCGGCCCCCGCCTGAGCGTAGCGGCAGCCTATCCGGCGATGAACGTGTGGACCAACGCCGACGGCGCGGTCGTCACCGCCGAGCTACCCGGCATGAACCCGGAGGATCTTGAGATCTCCGTTCACGGCGACACGCTCTCGCTGCGCGGCAGCCGCCCGGCAGAAGAGGTGGAGGAAGGCGTGACCTATCACCGTCGCGAGCGTGGCAGCGGGCAGTTCCGCCGCTCGTTCCAGCTCCCCTTCAACGTCGACTCGAACAAGGTCGACGCCAAGTATGAGCGGGGCGTGCTGCACATCTTCCTACCGCGGGCCGAGTCCGATAAGCCGAAGAAGATCCAGGTCAAGTCCGCCTAACGGCGCTGACGACCGATTGAGGAGGTAACACCATGGCAGAAGGAACTGAACTTCAAGCACAGGAAACGGAAAAGCAGGAACTCGTGGAAAGCGGCGCGGAGCGCACGCGCGAGCGCCGAGCCTTTGTCCCCCGCGTGGACATCTACGAGACGAATGACGCTATCGCCGTCGTCGCTGATATGCCCGGCGTGGATGCCGACTCGCTCGAGATCTCGCTGGAGCAGAACGTGCTCACTATCAACGGCTACATCAACGACGTTCAACCCGAGGACTACGCTTTGGCCTACGCGGAGTACCGCACCGGCGACTACGTGCGTAGCTTCACACTCTCCAACCAGATCGACCAGAGCAAGATCGAGGCCAAAGTCAAGGACGGCGTCTTGCGGCTGCACCTACCGAAGGTCACACCGACGACGAAGAAGATCGCGGTATCCGCCGGGTAAGCGGCGGTCGATGGGCACATCCCGGGCGGGGCCTCGCGAGGCCCCGCCGCTTGTTACTCCTGGGGCTTCCGCCGTAAGTCAGAGGGGGAGAAGCCAACCCCAGCGCTAGCGAGAGGACAACCCAAGAAAAGACACTTCCTGTAGAGTGGTGGCCGC
>JAXGUU010000429.1:0-3366 GCA_040774145.1 Anaerolineae bacterium | reverse complement strand
GGAGAACCGCCTCTCGGGCTACCTGCAGGGACGCGACATCATCGAGGACGCGGAGATGGAGCGCTCGTTCTGGAAGCGCGTCATCGGGCCCGCCCTGCGGGGCCTATTCCGCACGATCACGGCCTTCACACCTGCACGCACCGTGAAGCGCGTGCAGCGGTTATTGGTGGAGGCCGGAGATCCGGGTGGCCTTACCGCCCCCGACATCTTCGGGTTGCAGATCCTGGCGGCCGTGTTGCTGGGAGCGCTCTACCTGTTGGTCCTGCGCCTGATGGGCACGCTGGGCACGACCTCGTGGTTGATCGTAGCGCGCAACGGATCGCTCTTGGTCCTGATCGGTTACCTGCTGCCCCGCGTCTGGCTGCAACGGCAAGCGACCAACCGCAAGGGCGAGATCATCCGCAACTTCTCCAACGCGTTGGACCTCCTGAGCGTGAGCGTCGACGCCGGGCTCGGCCTGGACTCCGCAATGGTACGCGTCGCAGAGCGATGGGATAACGCCCTGACGCGTGAGATCAACCGCACGGTCCTCGAGATCCGCGTGGGCACGCCGCGCAATCTGGCCTTGCAGCGCATGGCGGCGCGCACGGGTGTGCGTGACGTCGAGACATTCGTGGGCGTTCTGATCCAATCGAGCGAGCTCGGCGTGAGCATCGCCGACACATTGCACACCCAGGCAGCCCAGGTCCGCGTGCGCCGCCGGCAGCGCGCCGAGGAGCTGGCCCGCCAGGCCAGCATCAAGATGGTGATCGCCCTGGTGTTCCTGGTCTTCCCGGCGCTGCTCGTGGTGCTGTTGGGTCCGGGCATCCCGCGCATCATGGATGCGTTGGGAAACCTCTAGAGGAGACGGCTGTGACCGATTTCGAAGATCGTTTGGGACCAGGCCGCGAGGACCCACTTTATCGCCAGGGGGCGCGCGCCCTGCAGAAGGGCGAGTGGGACGAAGCCATCCAGGCCTTTGAGCAACTGAAGAGCCTTTACCCCGACAGTGTTGCAGTGACGCGCGCCCTGGAGACGGCGCGCCTGCGCGCCAGCGTGGATTCGGGCCGGCGCATCCGCGGCAAACGAACGACAGTGCGCTTTGGCGCGATCTTCCTGCGCATCGTCCTGGTGGGCCTGATCGGCTTCCTCGTCTACACGGGCGGTAGACTCGTCGTCGAGCGCGTCCAGCCGCTCATCCAGTCGGCGCAGGCCGCGCAACAGCTCGACCAGCTCCTTGCCGATGGCGAGGCCCTGCTCAAGGGCTCAGACTGGGATACTGCGGAAGAGCGCTTCAGCGCGGCGCTGGCCATCGAGCCGGAGAACGAACAGGCCCTGGCTGGGCTAGAGCGTATCGCCCAGGAGCGCCAGATCGTGGCGCTCTACGAACAGGCCGTGGCGCTCGATGCCGCCGGTGAGGATGACGCGGCGATGGAGACCTACGCAGAACTGGACGCACTGCGCCCGGGGTACCGCGATATCGCCGCGCGGATGGCCGAGATCGAGCGCATCCAGTCCGTGGAGGAGCAGTTCGCCGCGGCAGGTGAGGCCTACAGGGCCGGGGATAAGCGGGCCGCCGTCGCGGCCTATGAAGCCCTGCGCACCGAGAACGTGGCCTACGAACGCGCGCTCGTGGAATCGCGCCTGTTCGAGCTCTACATGGCACTTGCATACGACATCGTCCAGCAGACGCCGCCCGAGCTCGAGACGCTGCCCGAGGCGCTGAACTACTTTTCCAAGGCGCTGGCCCTGCAACCCCGCAGCCAGGACGCGGGGCTGGAGCGCCAACTGCTCAAACTCTACCTGGAGGGCCAGGCGGCCTACTATGCCGAGAACTGGACCGAGGCGGCCGCTGCGCTGCGTGTCGTCTACGATACGCGCTCGAACTATTTGAACGGTACGGTTTTACGGCTGCTCTACGAATCCTATGTCCGCAGCGGTGACGCCTATCGCGATGCCGGCGACAACTACCTGGCCTACGAGCAGTATCTGAAGGCCAGCGAATTGCCCGTGGCCGACAAGGCCTTCGTCGAGGGGCGCCTCTTCTATGTCCGCCCGTTCCTGACGCCGACGGCCACCCCGCCGCCAACCTCTACCCCACGTCCGGTGGTGGCGGGCCCCGCCCCCACCCCGCGCCCCCTCGCGTCCTACACCAACAAGATCGTGTTCATGGCCGATTCGCCGAGCCGTGGCCAGATCTGGCTGATGAACCCCGACGGGACGGGGAGGCAACGTCTAGGGCGGACCGCGGATCTCCTGACGCAGTTTGAGGAGCTCCGGGACAGCGAGCGCTACTCCCCGGATCGGGATCGCTTTGCCTTCAGCCAGCCACCCACGCCCAACGATCCGTGGCAGCAAGTGTTCGTGTCGATCCCTGAGCAGTTGCGAACCGGAGGTGGCTTCGCAACCCAGGTGACCCAATTCCAGGCCGACTGCACCGACCCGGTCTGGTCGCCAGACGGAAACTGGCTCGCCTTCGTTTCGGGCGAGCTCGACAGTGACGACATCTGGATCATCCAGGTCGATCGCAGTTTTCCCCAGAACCTCACGCCCAACATCTGGGAGTGGGATCGCCACCCCTCGTGGTCGCCCGACAGCGGGAAACTCGCCTTCTGGTCGAACCGCTCGGGTCTGCTGCAGATCTATACCATGAATACCGACGGCACCCAGGTCACCAACATCAGCAACACGGCCTGGGACGAATACAGCCCAATCTGGGTCAAGCAGGAGACAAGGTAATGATGCGCAGACGCAGCAACGGCAACGTCGATCCGACGCCAGCTCGCCCCAGCACAATGCAGGCACCGGCGCCTGCTCGCTCACAACAGGTGCGAGCCTACAACGAGATCAGGGAGCGGGTGCAGCGGCGCCTCCTGGCCGAGCTGAGCCCTGTCGTCGATACCAACGACGCCCAGAGCGTCCGGCGGGCGCTCGAACAGATCTTCGTCGAGACACTGCAGGACGAGCGACTGCCGATGAGCCGTTCTGACCGCAACCTGCTCTTCGAACAGATCGTGGCCGATGTGCTGGGCTACGGGCCGATCGAGCCCTTCCTGCGCGACGACACCATCACCGAGATCCTGGTGAATGGGCCCGACCGCATCTACATCGAGCGCGGCGGCATCCTGGAAGAGACCGACGTCCAGTTCCGCGACAGCGATGAGGTGATGCACATCATCGACCGCATCGTCACGCCGTTGGGACGGCGCGTGGATGAGTCCAGCCCGATGGTCGACGCCCGGTTGCCGGATGGCTCGCGCGTGAACATCATCATCCCGCCCCTGGCGATCGACGGCCCCTCGATCAGCATCCGCAAGTTCGCCCGCGCGATCTTCGACGTCGAAGACCTGATCAAGGTGGACACGCTGACGCGGACGCAGGCCGACT
>JAXGUU010000428.1:0-3377 GCA_040774145.1 Anaerolineae bacterium | reverse complement strand
TGGCGCGATGCGGCGGTCGCCATCGGGTTTCTCGGCTTTGCCCTGATGGGCGTGCAGTTCGTCCCGACGGGGCGACTCCCCTTCCTTACGGACCTCTTTGCGCTCGATGCGCTCTACAAGGTGCACCACAGGCTGTCGCGGATCGCGTTCTTCCTGGTGCTGGCGCACCCCATCGTGCTGGTGCTCCAGAACCCCTATAACCTCGTCTCGTTTAACCTGCTCTCGGCGCCATGGAAGCTGCGCTCGGGGCCTGTCGCCTTCCTCTTTCTGCTGGCGCTGATCGTCACCTCGGTCTGGCGACAGTGGCTGCGCATCAGCTATGAGGCGTGGCGCGTCCTCCACAACATTCTGTCCGTCGGCGTGGTCGGCTTCGCGCTCTATCACATCTTCAAGGTAGACTACTACACATCATCGCCGTTGCAGCGCTGGCTGTGGATCGCGTACGGCGTCATCTGCGGCGGGATGATCCTCTACATCCGCGTCATCAAGCCGCTGTTGTTGCTGCGCAAGCCGTTCCGGGTCGTCGAGGTGATTCCGGAGCGCGGCAGGACCTGGTCGCTGGTGCTTGAGCCCGACGGCCACAAGGGGCACGACTTCGGCGCCGGACAGGTGGCATGGATCTCGACGAGCGGGACGCCCTTCACCTTTGTCGAGCACCCGTTCTCCTATTCGTCCTCGGAGGGCAATCCCGCGCGGATTGCTTTCGCGATCCGTGAGCTGGGCGACTGGACCAACAAGATCGGCACGCTCAAGCCGGGGGATCGCGTCTACGTCGATGGCCCGTATGGCACCTTCGATATGGAGGACCACCCCGGAAAGGGCTATGTCTTCATCGCCGGCGGCATTGGTGCGGCGCCAGTGATGTCGATGCTGCGAACGTTGGCAGACCGCGGCGACACGCAGCCGCTCACGTTCTTCTACGGCAATCCGACCTGGGACAGCATCTCGTTCCGCGAGGAGCTCGAGGCCCTGCAGGAGCGGCTCAACCTGAAGGTCGTGCACGTCCTGGAGCGCCCACCCGAGGGGTGGGAGGGCGAGACCGGCTACATCAGCCAGGATGTGCTCAAGCGGCACGCGCCGTTCGATCTGCCCAACTCGGTGTACTTCATCTGTGGTCCGTTGCCGATGATCCGCGGCGTGATGCGGGCGTTGCACGTGTTGCAGATCCCGCGGGCGCACTGCCACGCCGAGCAGTTCGAGATGGCCTGAGAGTCTGCTTTCCCCTCAGCCCGTCCGCGGGCTGGGGGGAAACACAAAGGGGGGGCCGCGCCCAGCCGGGAACCTCCACCCCTCGCAGGGTTTCCGGATCCCTGCGAGGGGTTCCGGGCGCCGATGCGGGTGTCGCGCTACGCCACTTCCGGAACCCTTGCGAGGGTCCAGAAACCCTCGCAAGGGAGGACTCCGCCCAAATCCGTCTCGGCGACTGGCGAAAGCAGATGGTGGAGAATTCCCTCGCCCCGATCGTCGGGCATCAGGGCGAGGGACGGTGTGGGGTTCTGCGTGATCAGTCGTTGATTGGCTTGACCACGCCCGACGACGATGAATCCCAGTCGAGCGCCGGGTCGCCCGCGTAGCGGACGCTCCCGCTGCTCGAGATGCGGGCCTCCAACGATTCCTCGACCCAGACCGTGGCTGAGCCGCTGCTCGACAGTCTGAACGTCCCCTCCTGCGTGCGGACGTCACGCGCGTCGAGACTGCCCGATGAGGCGATACGTACGTCCTGGCGGTCAAAGCTCCCGCCCCGGATCGTCAGGTCGCCCGCGCTGCTCAACTCGACATCGAGCGTCGTGCCGGTGGCGCCGTCCATAGTTGCCTTGCCGGAGCTCGGGATGCGCACGTTCAGGACATCGCAGGTCACCTCGCCCGTCGTCAGGCTGCCGGAGCTGCCAAGCTCGATCGTGAGGTCATCGGCGCGCAGATCGCCGGCCTCACCGTCGCCGCTCGAGGTGAGCGCGATCTCGTCGATGTCGATCACCGTCAGGTAATAGTCCAGGGGACGCGTCGTGCGGATGTTGGTGTTGGGCTCCGTGTCGATGACAACAACTCCGTTGCGGACCTCGGTCCTGATCAGGGGCAGGATGTTATCCTCGCCGCTGACGCGCAGCTCCACCTCGTCGCCCTGCTCGATGTGCAGCGTCCCGATCGTGGCCAGCCTCGCGCCGGTCACCTCCCCGATGTCCCGCGTCTCCTCGACCACGTCGCCTGACCCCCTGACCCCGTTCGGAGCGGTCACAAGGCCGCCCAGAGTGCAGCCCGTCGAGATCAAGAGGGCTACTGCCACAAAGATAACGACGAAAACGCTGTTGCTCACCCAGCTCCTCCCGTGCATGGTGCTCACGCTGGTATCCAGCCGAATGGGTTTATGGTAACTGATTCATCGGTTCTGCGACCGCACCGTCTGCTTGGCGCGCCTGCTGAGCCGCCCGAACGACGGAAGTCGTGCCCGGGAACCCCATGGCATCAGCTCAACCATGCACTACAGAATACGGGGCTTCGTCTGAGAGGTTGCGTGCCGCACACAGAGGTGTTGCTGCGCCGAGAGGGTTGCGCTACGCGACGCCCGTTGGCGTACCATCTCGCGTTAGGCCGGGCACATCACGGCGGCTTGGGAGCCTCGCGGGAGCCGGGATCGCTCACAGGGCGCTCCAACTCCGGGTGGCGGAACCAAGCGAGGGGCGATGGTGTCCCGGTCTGGCAGGTTGTGTGGGGCGCAAACGGCGGTAGGCTACGCGCGGAGGTGCGTGTTGGCCAGACCCCTGCGTGCGCTGCACGGCATCCGTCGAGAGGCCTGGGTGGTCCTGGGGACGTCGATCGCCCAGGGCGTCACGTGGTATGGGCTGTCCGAGACGGTGCTATCGCTGTACCTCGTGCGGCTGGGATACGGCCCCGAGTTCGTGGGCAGCTCGACGGCAGCTGCAAATCTGGGCTACGCGCTGGCATCGATGCCGGGTGCCGTGGTGAGCCGCAAGCTCGGCGCACGGCGGGCGATGGTGCTGGGTTCGGCAGCGTGGGTGCTTGGCATCCTCTTGTTGTCCCTGGGCGATCTGGTACCAATCGACCTGCGATCGGCGTGGGTCTTGTGGCTGCGGCTGCTGGCCTCGGCAGGGCTGGCGCTCTATATGGTGAGTAGCCAACCCTATCTGACAACGGTAACGTCGGTGGATGAACGCCCGCTCGTGTTCGCGCTGGTGATCTCGCTGCGCCCGTTGGGCGCGATGGCCGGAAGCTTGTTGGGAGGGGTGCTGCCGGGGCTGTTTGCAGGATGGGGCGGTGTGTTCGGTTCCTCCTTGGCCGATCCACGGCCCTATGGGTTGGCGCTGGCGGTGGGGCTGCTGGTGTATGCGCCCGTGTTCTGGGCGCTCCGGCTGCTGCCGGAC
>JAXGUU010000427.1:0-3379 GCA_040774145.1 Anaerolineae bacterium | reverse complement strand
CTGGTGACCTTCCTCAGCATCTTTCCGTTGACCTCGCCCGTCTCCATGATCGCCCGCATGGTGGCGGTGACGGTGCCGCTGTGGCAGCTGTTGCTCAGCCTGGGCCTTCTGGTGGTGACGACCTACGGATTCGTGTTGATCTCCGCGCGCTTCTTCAAGGCCGATACCCTGCTCTCGTCAGCGCCGCTGGATTTCAAGCGGCTGCGGGTCGAAGTGCGGCAGCACCTGCGGCGGTAGTGGACGCCCCGAGTCGGGGCTGCACTCGGAGTGTGGCGCGTTGTGGGCCGCGGAAGTTCGTGCTACAATGCGCGGCGTGAGTCCCGCGCTGTCTCCCAACCTGTGCGGGCGTGGAGGCTGTGTGCGCGAACTGCTGGATGGGGCCACGGCGGTGGTCCGTGGAGCTCTGGCTGCCGGCTGTGACTTCTTCGCCGGCTATCCGATCACGCCGGCGACACCGATCCTGCTGCAGATGATGCGGGTGATGCCCGGTGCTGGGGGGATCGCCGTGCAGGGCGAGGAGGAGATCGCCAGCATCGGGATGTGCATCGGTGCGGCGGCTGCGGGCCGGCGCGCGATGACGGCGACCAGCGGACCGGGGCTGAGCCTCTACAGCGAGAACATCGGCTTGGCGCTGATGGCTGAGGTGCCGCTGGTCATCGTAGATGTACAGCGATTGGGGCCGGCGACCGGTGGTGCGACGGTGGTCGGGCAGGGCGACGTGCACTTCGCACGCTGGGGCGCGTCGGGCGGCTATCCCCTCATCGTGTTGGCTCCCTCGTCGATTCCCGAGTGCGCCACGCTGACGATGGAGGCCTTTGACCTGGCTCAGCGCTTCCGCTGTCCGGTGCTCCTGCTCTCGGACAAGGAACTCAATATGACGCTGGCGACGGTCGAAATGCCGGACCTCGCCCCATACGACGCCGCTGCGCAGCCGTCCACCACCGCGCCGGTGTTCGGTAACGGCGCGGTGGTGCGCCTGACCGGCTCGACCCACGATGAACGGCAGGTGATGACCAAGGATCCTGTGGCGATCGGGCAGCTCAACGAGCGACTTGTCGCCAAGATCGAGGATCATCGCGCCGACCTGGAGCGCGTTCGGTGTGATCTACAGACCGACGCGGCGACGCTCTTGGTCGCCTACGGTATCTCCGCCGGCGCGATGCAGGCTGCGGCTCGCCTCGCCAGGGCACAGGGGCGACGTGTATCCACCGCCGCTGTCCAAAGCCTGTGGCCTGTGCCTGAGCGGGCGCTGCGGCGTGCGGCGGAGGGCGCGTCGCGGATCGTCGTCGGCGAACTGAACCCCGGCCTCTACGTGCGTGAGATCCGCTGCCTCTTCCCCGATAGGGAGGTCATCGGCCTCCAGCGAATCGACGGTGGGCTGCTGACGCCTGACATGGTCCTGGAGCGGTGCCTCTGATGGCGGCGCCGTGGGTCTTGGTGCTGGTGGCCCTCGTGGGCCTGGTCGTCGGCAGTGGTGTCGTACATCTCGCCGAGGCCGCGTTGCGCAAGCGGCGAATCGCGCGTCCCGTCTGTCCCTACTGCACTCAGCCGCTGACCCCTCTGCAGTGGAGCGCAACGCTGTCGTCGCTCGTGGGCCAGGCGCGCTGTAGGGCGTGCGGTAGGCGGACACGACTCGCCCGTGCCTTGGGCGAACTCTACCTCACGCTGGTGTGGGTGCTGTTGGCTGCGCGCTTCGGCTTCTCAGTCCGGTCCCTCGCGGCGATGGCGACCACGATCCCGTTGGCGATGCTGCTGGTCACGGACCTGGAGGCCAAGCTGGTGCCGAATCGCATCACCTTGCCCTCTCTGGGTGCGATGCTGCTGCTCGGCACCTTGATGGGCCCGGCGCTGCCCTACCTCGATGGATGGGGGTGGTGGGCGTCGCTCGCCGGTGGCGCCGTGGGATTTGCGATCTTCAGAGTGCTGGTGTGGATCGGGGTGGCGATCTTCGGCGAGGGGGCGCTGGGCGAGGGCGACATCACGCTGAGCGCCTACGTAGGGGCGGTGGTGGGATTTCCCGTGATCCTGGCCTCGATGGTGTTGACCTTCGCCTTCGGTGGGGTCGGGGCTCTGGGGGTGCTGGTGTTGGGTAAGGGCAAGCTCAAGACGGCGATCCCCTATGGCCCATTCATCATCCTGGGCTGCAGCGCAATGCAGATCTGGGGAGAGGAGATCCTGCGCTGGTTTCTCACGTGAAGGCTTGAGTGTACCCCCGCCCAGACTCGAACTGGGATAACAGACTTAGGAGGTCTGCGTTCTATCCTTTTGAACTACGGGGGCAACGCGGCAGCAGACTGCCGTAGGATATTATAGCATTGTGAGGTATTTCGGCAAGATGAGGGAGGCAGCCATGGGCACGCGGAGCTACACGCCGATCCGGTGGATCGATCAACGATTGCGGTTGTTGGATCAGCGACAGCTGCCGGCAGTCCTGACCTACATTGACTACGAACGCTACGAACCGGTGGCGGAGGCGATCACGACGATGGTCGTTCGAGGTGCGCCGGCGATTGGGATCACCGCGGCCTATGGCATGGTGTTGGCCGCGCAACAGAGCACGGCGACGACGGCAGACGACCTGCGGGGTGACCTCGAGGCAGCGGGGGCCTATCTGCGGGCTGCGCGTCCGACGGCAGTGAACCTCGCGTGGGCGATCCAACGGGTCCTGAAGCGGGCCGGCGACACAGCGCTCGCGACGCCTGAGGCCATGCGTCAGGCGGTTCTGGCGGAGGCTGACGCGATCTACGCGCTGGAGGAGCAGTCCAACTACCAGATTGGGGTCCACGCGCTGCCGCTCGTGCCCCAGGGGGCCAAGATCATCCATCACTGTAACACCGGTCCGTTGGCAACGGGGGCCTATGGCACCGCCTTGCGCGTGATCATCGCCGCCCATGAGGCGGGCAAAGAGGTGCACGCCTTCGTCGACGAGACGCGCCCGCGGCTTCAGGGAGCCCGGCTCACGACCTGGGAGCTGCAGCAAGCTGGGGTACCTCACTCGCTGTTGGTCGATGGCGCGGCGGCTCATCTGATGCGCACGGTCGGCGTCGACCTGTGCGTGGTGGGCTGCGACCGCGTGGCGGCGAACGGCGACACGGCTAATAAGATCGGGACCTACCACCTGGCCCTGGCAGCCAAGGCGCACGGCGTGCCCTTCTACGTGGCAGGCCCGACCAGCTCGATCGACATGGCGATGGCGAGCGGCGATCTCATCGAGATCGAGCAGCGCCCGGCGGATGAAGTGATCCAAGTGATGGGGCAGCAGATCACGCCCGAGGGCACCGCCGCCGAGAATCCGGCGTTCGACATCACCCCCGCGGCGTACATCACCGCGATCATCACCGAGAAGGGTGTGGTGGAGCCGCCCTTCGAGGAAAATCTG
>JAXGUU010000426.1:0-3384 GCA_040774145.1 Anaerolineae bacterium | reverse complement strand
GGTAGGGTGCCATGCGTGCCTCATCGTAGCCCCGTTGGGCAAGGAAGCGCAGTCCGTGGTGCCCCTGATCGTCCTCGTGCACGGCAGCGACCGCGCCGGTGGTTGCGCCGGTAATGTGCAGCGACCACTCCAGCGTCTGTCCCATCACGGCGTGAACATCGAGTGTGGCGTTGAGCTGGCGGTCGATGTACTGCATCGTCGTGAGTTCGAGCAGGCGCGCCTGAAGCGCGCGGTCGGTGCTGGTGAACAGCTGTGCGTTCTCGATAGCGATGGCTGCCTGCGCGGCGAAGGAGAGCAGCAGCTCGCAATCCTCTGAGGTAAAGGAGCCCAGTCCCTTACGATTGACCACCTCCAACACGCCGATGGTCTTGCCGCGTGCGTTCAGTGGGACCGCGACGATGGATTGGGTGACGAAGGAGGCGTGCGAATCGAAGGACGCGTACCAGCGCTCGTCCTGGCGCGGATCGTCGGAGATCACGGGCCGGTTCTGGGTGAAGGCCGCGCCCGCGATGCCCTTGCCCGCTGGGAGGCGCATCCCGACGAGCTTGTCGCCGGCAGGCCCGCTGGAGATGCGAAAGACAAGGTCGCCGGTCGCCTCGTTGGACAACAGCAGCGAGCCGGCCTCCGCATTGAGGAGGGTGGCGGCATGCCGAACGACCAGGTCGAGCACCTCATCGAGATCGAGGCTGGAGGCGAGGAGGTTGCCGATCTCGTTCAACGTTGCGAGCTGCTGTGCTCGCGACTCGAGTCTGGCGTAGAGGCTGTGGCGCTCGAGGATCGCCGCGACGTAGGCCGCGACGGTGACGAAAAGGTGCTCCTCGGTATCGGTGAAGGCGAAGCGCTCGGTCTCCTCCGATGTTACAGGTGCCGAGGCCACCATCACGCCGATACTGCGGTCCTGTGCCGTTAGGGCGGTGCCGATCCAGGCGCCCGCGGGCGGCGGCTCCTCCGGGGTCACCCCGCGTCGCGCACACTCCGCAACGTAGTCGTCGGTCCGGATGGTCATGTTGTGGTCGAGCAGCAAGCGCGTCAGTCCACGTGAGGCCGGCCAGGGCCGATGGTGGTGCTTGCGCTGATCCCCTTCGACGTAGAAGGCGTAGGAGAGCGAATCGCGCTCGGTGACCGTAGTGTGTTCTCCATAGCGGGGGGCGGCGTCGAGCAGCGCGATGTAGAAGCGGGGCAACCGCACCAGACGACTCAGCTGCGTGTGGATGAGCTCCAGCAGGTCGTCCACCTCCATCGTGAAGTTGACGGCTTGGGCGATCCAATAGAGACCGCGCAGTTCCTCCTCGCGCCGCTGCTCTGCTTCCGCGAGCAGGAGGCGGTCCAGACGAACGGCGGCGACCCTCCCCACCCGCTGAAGATAGGCTCGATCTCTGCGCTTCGGAGCGCCGCGGCCCAACCCATCGCTCAGGCCGATCCACCCGGGATGACCCAGGGCAAGCACCGTGGCGAGGCCTCTGGCGCGCAGTTCTGCGTAGGCCGGGCGATCCCCCTCGTCGAGCTCGCCCTCATCGATGGAGATCAGGTGGCTCACCGGCTGACCCGTGATCCAGGCTGCCAGTTCGGCGGAGGGGGCTGCCCGTTGCTCCGGAGCCGCGACTATGTAGCGCTCGCTGCGTGGATCGTGCAACACGATCTCGATCGACGCCGTCGGGAAGGTGGCGGTGAGTTCCTGGTGGAGTGCGGCGACGAGCCCGGCGCGCGCGTCAGGCTGCGCGGCAGCTTGCTCGATGCGCGCGATGGATCTGTTGACCTGTCGGTCTAGAGAACGCCCAATGAATCGCAGTGATGGTCTCTTCGTCATACCTATCTGCCTGATTGCCTGTCTTGTGTCGCCGGTCTATGGGCGCTCTTAGGTTATAAAACAGTGTAGCACGATGCCCGGTCAGGGCAATTGATAGCGGGCCACATCGCCAAAGGGCGAGCGCAGCGGCGTGATGCGGAAGCGCTCGTAGACGGCGATCGAGATCCATGCCGGCGCTTGTTGGAGCCGGCCCAGCGGATGGGGATCGCGGATCAGGTTGCCTCGCGACACCCACTTGAGGGTAGGGATCGCGCCGAGGCCAGGCTGCATATCGTGCACCCCGAGCCACGCGCCTGCCTCATCCTCGGCGCGTACACTCACGGCATAGTCGGTCGGTTGGGGCGTGAGCGTGCGCCAGTGCAGGGTCAACAGCGTCTCTGCTCCCGGCGGTCCCGCTGTTAGGTCGCTGCCCACGAGCACCATCTCGCGCCCGAAGGGCAGGTAGCGCTCGGCAGGGTGGGGGGCGGGCAGGTTGGGTCCCACGAAGACCACCCTGCGCCCATCCGGGCGCTGTAGGGACCAGTTGACGGCGCCCGCCACCGGCAGCCGTACGGTCCGGCACTGGCCTAAGGCCAACGGACCGAGGGTGGCGTCGGCGTCGCCGATCCTGATGTGCAGGGCCTTACCGGGTCCGCACCAGTGGAGGTAGGCCGTGGCTTGGCCCTCGCCGTGTGTGTCGTAGTCGACCCCGCGCAGCCACGG
This sequence comes from Anaerolineae bacterium, assembly GCA_040774145.1. Lineage (GTDB taxonomy): Bacteria > Chloroflexota > Anaerolineae > B4-G1 > SLSP01 > PWVB01. Next base: position 875 of record JAXGUU010000426.1, on the reverse strand, counting down.
CCCTCCGAGCGCGACGCCGGGCCAGAGGCGCTCGACGGGGAGTCTGGGGTAGGTGCAGGTCGCATGCAGCGGCGCCAGCGTCAGTGTGCCGAGATCCTCGAAGCCAGTGTCGGTGACGCGGTAGCTGCCGACGGTGACCGCGAGGCTCTCGGTACAGCGGTCGATCGGCAGTTGGTGTGTGAATGTCGTGAAGCGCACCTCGCCGGTCATGACGCCCGGATCCAGCGTGCGGTCCGCCGCGGAGAGCAGCGCACTCTGGTCGGCGGTCCATAGCCTTGTCGTCAAGGAGGGTGGGGATGTGTCGTCATCAACCGACAGCCAGGCGAGCTGCAGCTCCAGTGTGGCGCCGGGCTCGGCCTCGCCGCTCCAGCGCAGACCGAGCAGGCGCACCGAACCCAGCGTCGTGTCGAGTGGGGTGAAGCCAAGGTCGGTGGGCAAGGCCGTCAGGGGCCGCGGGTAGAGGCGGTAGCCGCCTCCGACGGGGGCGAAGGTCCAGTCCTGCCAATCGTAGCGGTGGGTGGTGAGGAGAGTCTGATCCGCGTCGCGTGCCGCTTCGGCTCGTGTGCGCCAGACGGCCTCGTAGTCACGACTTGCCTCAGGGTAGACGTAGTCGACCGTCACGCCGGTGCCCTGGCCTTCGACCGCTTGCAGGACCCAAAGCGGCGTCGCCCAATGCCAGTCGGCGAGGATCGTCGCTTCGGGGCCGGCAACGGCCAGTAGCGGCGCGACCCGGTCGCGGATGGATGTGTCGGCAGCGAGTTCTGCGAAGTCGCGCACACGCCCCGGCAGTCGCACGGCCAGGATGAGGGCCAGCGCGATGGCGAGGGTGGTGGTGTTCGATCGGGAGATGACCCGCCGGGAGATCCAGACCCATC
>JAXGUU010000425.1:0-3387 GCA_040774145.1 Anaerolineae bacterium | reverse complement strand
TGGGGAAGATATGCAATCAGAGCGCCCTTTTCCAGCCCTGAGTGGGGAATCTGTCCCACATCTCAATTACGCTGATGTTGTGCCCTTTCGTTGACTCCCCTCAGTGCCAGTGCGAAGATTCCAGATTCTTCGTTGCTGGGACGAGGAGGGGTATAGTGCAGGATCGACCCAATCAGTGTACAATCGGGGCACCGGAGCCGATGAAGGGATGTGACGAATGGGGAAACGTGTTGGACTGATCGTGAATCCGATCGCCGGGATGGGTGGGAGCGTAGGGCTCAAGGGCACTGACGGTGAGATGATTGACCGCGCGCGCGAGCTTGGCGCGAGTCCGGTGACACCAGAACGGGTGCAGGTCTTCTTGGCTCATGTTGAGCATCTGATGGAGCTGCATTGGCTCGCGGCGCCGGGGGCGATGGGGTCGGACTATCTTGCCGACCTCGATGCTGAGGTCATCTGGGCGGGCGAGCCGGATATCGGGGAGGGGACGACGGCGGCGGATACGCGCCGTATCGCGGCGGAGATGGTGGACGCTGGTGCCAACCTGCTGGTCTTTGTGGGGGGAGATGGCACGGCGCGGGACATCCTTGACGCTGTGGGTGTCCGTGTCCCGGTGGTTGCTGTGCCCGCAGGGGTCAAGGTCTACAGCGGCGCCTTCGCGCTGAGCCCGCGGGCCGCCGCGCGGATGGTCGACGCCTTCGTCTCGGGCGTTGATGTCACCGAGGGTGAGGTGCTCGACATCGATGAGGATGCCTTCCGCGATAACCGCCTGGAGGCCCGGACCTACGGGTTTCTCCTGGTGCCCAATGTGTCACAGCAGCTGCAGCCGGGCAAGGAGGGCTCGCATGCGACGCCCGACACCTTGGAGAACAAACGCGATCTGGCGGCTGCCTTCATCGACGATATGGAGGCGGATCGCCTCTATCTGCTCGGTCCCGGCACGACCGTGGCGGCGATTGCCGAGGCGCTGGGTGTTGAGAAGACGCTGCTGGGTATCGATGCGCTGCTCGATGGCAAGGTCGAGGGGCACGACCTGAACGAGCGTGAGATCCTGGCCCAGCTTGACGGCCATGAACGGTGCGCCATCGTCGTGACCCCGTTGGGCGGCAACGGCTTCATCTTCGGGCGGGGCAATAAGCCGTTTACCCCAGAGGTGATCCGCCGCGTTGGGACGGAGCACGTCATCGTGGTGGCGACCGAGCAGAAGGCGCGAGAGGTGGGCGTGCTGCGGGTGGACACAGGCGATCCTGACCTGGATGCGCAGTTGAGCGGTTATCGTGAGGTGCTGATCGGTTATGATATGGCCCGGCTGATGCGGGTCCGGGCGGAGTAAACACAGGAGGCAGCATGACAGCAGAGTCGAGACGTCCGAATATCCTTTATCTCCACACGCACGATGTCGGTAGGTACGTGCAGCCTTACGGCTATGCCATACCCACGCCGCACCTCCAGGCCCTGGCTGAGGAGGGTGTGCTCTTTCGGCGGGCTTTCTGCGCCAACCCCACCTGTGCCGCGAGCCGCTCTACCCTACTGACGGGGATGTACCCGCACAACAACGGTATGACGGGACTGGCGCACCGCGGGTGGTCGCTCAACGACTATCGACAGCACCTTGTCCACACGCTGCGCGCGGCGGGATACGAGACGGTGCTCACGGGCGTGCAGCACGTGGTCTCACATCAGAGAGGCGAGCCATGGCAGGTCATCGGCTATGACAGATGGCTGGGCGACGACGATGCCCACGAGCGAGCTGCCGAATACCTGGCGTCAGCACCCGCTGAGCCCTTCTTCTTAGCGGTCGGCTTCAGTGACACGCACCGCGAGTTCGGACCGGTCACCGATGCGGGCGATCCGCGCTACTGCAAGCCGCCCGACCCGCTTCCCGACACGCCGGAGACCCGTGAGGACATGGCACGTTACATGACCAGCGTTCGCGAGGTCGATGCGAAGATGGGCGCGGTCCTTGCGGCGTTGTCAGAGACGGGGCTTGATCGCACCACACTCGTGATCTGTACGACTGACCATGGACCGGCGTTCCCACGGATGAAGTGCACGCTGACCGACAGCGGCACCGGCGTGATGCTGATCATGCGTGGGCCGGGTGGCTTCGAGGGCGGGCGTGTCGTCGATAGTATGGTCGGGCACATCGACATCTTCCCGACGCTGTGCGAGCTTCTGGGGATCGAACCGCCCCCGTGGTTGCAGGGCGTCTCGCTGATGCCCCTGATCCGCGGCGACGCTGAGTCGGTGCGCGACGAGATCTTCACCGAGGTCAACTACCATGCGGCCTATGAGCCGATGCGCGCGATCCGCACGCCGCGCTGGAAGTACATCCGCCGCTACGATGATCGCCAGGCGCCGGTCCTGCCTAACTGCGACGACAGCCTCAGCAAGTCGCTGTGGCTGGAGCACGGCTGGGCGCAGATGGCACCTGAGCCCGAGATGCTGTTCGACCTGATCTTCGATCCTAACGAGGCGCACAACTTGGTCGGCGATCCTCGAGCGCAGGAGATCCTGGTCGATCTGCGCGCCAGGCTGGACGCCTGGATGCGGGAGACCGACGACCCGCTGCTGCGGGGGCCCGTGCCCGCGCCGCCCGGTGCTGTGGTCAACGATCCCGATGGACTTTCGCCTCAGGAGCAACCCAAGCCGGTCGCATGAAGCTGCTCGTCTGGGATTTTGACGGCACGTTGGGCTATCGCGATGGGGGTGACTGGGCGGCATCGCTGCTCGAGGTGCTGCTGCGTGCGCTGCCCGATAGCGACGTGACGCTCGACGCCGTCAGGCGTTACATGCGCTCCGGCTTCCCTTGGCAGGCGCCGGAGCAGCCGCATATTCATCTGAGGACGGCGGAGGCATGGTGGGCGGCGCTCCAGGAGCGCTTCATCACGGCCTACCGGGGACTGGGGTGCTCGGCCGCCCAGGCGCACGAGCTTGCCCGCGAGGTGCGACCCACTTATCTGCCGCCGGATCGTTGGCGCCTCTACGAGGATACGCTGCCGTCGCTGGAGGCGCTCGCTTCGGCAGGTTGGACGCACGCGTTACTCACCAACCACGTGCCCGAGTTTCGGGAGATCGCCGCCGGGCTGGGCCTCATGCCTCACTTCGCGCGCATCTGCAACTCCGCCGAGATGGGTTACGAGAAACCTCATCCGCAGGCCTTCGCCTGCGTCCTTGATGCCTTTCCCGAGGCGTCGCCGCGCTGGATGATCGGTGATAACTACCACGCCGACGTGCTGGGTACTAAGTATCTATCCGAAAATCGCCATGCTACACAGAATGTCAGCACACGCGAACTGGACAAACGCCAACCAATTCTCGGGGTTCTTGCACCAGCGGACCCGGAGGCTGCGGCGTTTGACAAGCCAACCTAGGGTGCGTTCCACG
>JAXGUU010000424.1:0-3393 GCA_040774145.1 Anaerolineae bacterium | reverse complement strand
GGTGGGCACCTACATGGTCCTTCGTGGCATGGCCTTCCTCGGTGACGCACTGGCCCACTCAATCCTGCCCGGCATCGCCATCGGCTATCTGGTCAGCGGCGGTTCGCGAGAGCCGATCTTCTGGTGGGGGCTGGGGACCGGGGTCCTGACGGCGATCGGCATCGGCGCCGTCGGGAAGGGCGCCCAGGTCAAAGAGGATACCGCCATCGGCATTATCTTCTCGGGGATGTTCGCGCTGGGCATTGCCCTCATCTCCACGATGCGCAGCTACGCTGTGGATCTGGCACACTTCCTGTTCGGCGATGTCCTGGGCGTCTCATCGGGCGATCTCTGGCTGACGGCGGGCCTCGCTGCTCTGGTTTTCTTGGTGGTCTTTGTCTTCTACAAAGAGTTTCTGGTGCTCTCGTTTGATCCGGTCTTGGCGGAGACGCTGCGCTTCCCCTCAGGGTTCCTTCGCTACCTGCTGCTGGTCCTGATCGCGCTGACGATCGTGATCGCGCTGCAGACGGTGGGGGTAGCGCTGATGGTGGCGATGCTGACCACGCCCGCGGCGACGGCTTACCTGCTCACGAAGCGGATGGCGCCGATGATGGCCATCGCGGCACTCCTCGGTGCCGTCGCCGGCGTTGCGGGGCTCTATCTCTCCTACTATATCAGCGTGGCCTCCGGCGCGGCTATCGTGCTGGTCAGTACGGCGATGTTCCTGCTGGTGCTGCTCTTCTCGCCGCGCCGTGGGGTCGTCTGGGGATGGATGAGGTAGGGTCCGAGCCGGGTCGTTTTTCACGGGCCTACCGTCATCTCTACGCTTGGCTTGCCGAACGGCTCTATCACGAGCTGGCCTGGGCCTATGATGCCGTCGCTTGGTGCGTCAGCTTGGGTCATTGGGATCGTTGGCGCAGCCAGGTCCTCGACCACGTCGTGCCGGGCGCGCAGGTGCTGGAGGTCGGTTTCGGCACGGGCGCGATGCTCGTGAGGGCGAAGGCGCGGGGGTGCGACGTGTGGGGTGTCGATCCGTCGCGTGCGATGCAGCGTGTCGCCGGACGACGGACGAAGCGGCACGGTCTGGCGGGTCGCTGCGTGCAGGCACCGGCGCAGGCTCTCCCCTTTGCCGACGGCACCTTTGACGCGATCCTGGCGACCTTTCCGACGCGGTACATTCTGGACCCTGCCGCGCTGCGCGAGATGGGACGGTTAGCGCGCGTGCGACGGGAGGGTGTGCGTGCCGGACGGATTGTGATCACGGGGTTGGGCTTTCGCGTTGGGGCGATGGGGGGGCGGGCCGGTCTGCAGCGCCTGTTGAGCCTGGTCTTCGGCGGGGGGGGCGTCGACATCGTGATGCGCTATGCCGACTATGCTGCCGCGCACGGGTTTGCCGTCACGGTGGTGGATCAGGGCGGGGAGGGCGTTCGGGTCCCGGTGGTGATCCTGGAGAGGCCCTCTTCGGGGGTGACGACGTGAGTGAAACGGGGCTACATCCCCTGCTCTCCATCGGCGCGCGCTGTCACACAGTGCGGCCCGACACCTGGCGTCTGAGCATCCCCGAGGGTCCGTCGGGGCGGTACCGCGTCGCTCAGCTGGACGACTATGCTCGCTTGGGGCGGCGATCGCTCGCTTGGCGCGCGCCGATGGAGCTTCAGGTGCGCGCGCGGGTCTCGGTCCCCGATCTCCCCGGAACATGGGGCTTCGGCCTATGGAACGACCCCTTCAGCCTGCACCTCGGGTATGGGGGCGCGCGTCGATTCCCGACGTTGCTCAACGCCGCGTGGTTCTTCTACGCCTCACCACCGAACTACCTGGCCCTTGCCGACGATCACCCGGCTCGGGGCATGCTCGCCGCCACATTCGCGGCCCCGCGTCTCCCCGGTGGGGTGTCGCTCGCAGCCCTGCCGGCGGCCCCTCTGCTGCTGTGGCGTCGGACGGCGCGCCTCCTCCGCCGCATGGGTCGGCTGGTCGTGCGTGAGGACGCGGCGGCGCTCACGCTCGATCCCACGTGCCGGCACCTGTATCGACTCCGCTGGTTAGCGGATCGGGTGGCGTTCTACGTCGATGACGACAAACCCTGCTTTGTCACGCCGGTGAGCCCTTGGGGGCCCCTCGGCGCGGTGATGTGGATCGACAACCAGGCCATGGCCTTCACGCCTGATGGACGCCTGTACTTTGGTACGCTCGCGGGTCCGCAGGCAAGTCTCGAGCTCACCGACATCAGCCTGCGTGCCCTGTCCCCTGCCACTCAGGGGGCTGCGACATGAGCCTCTCTGCCGTGGCGTGCGCCCATCCCAACCTCGCCCTGGTCAAGTACTGGGGCCAACGGGATGCGGCGCTCAACCTGCCCGCTAACGGCTCGATTTCGCTGAACTTGAGCGGGGCGACGACGACGACACAGGTGATCTTCGACGCGGGGCAGGCGGAGGATAGGGTCGAGATCAACGGTCGGCTCGCGGATACAGCCGCGCGTGAGCGGGTCATGGCGCACCTCGATCGGGTGCGTGCTCTCGCGGGAGTGACGTCCCGAGCCCAGGTGATCTCATCCAACGACTTCCCGGCGGACGCCGGCGTTGCCTCGTCGGCTGCGGCTTTCGCCGCCCTGTCGTTGGCGGCGACCCGAGCTCTCGGCTTGGAGCTGGATGAGCGCCGGCTCTCGATCCTGGCGCGCAAGGGTTCCGGTTCAGCCTGCCGGTCGATTCCCGGCGGCTTCGTCGAGTGGGTGGCCGGCGACGATGATGCGAGCTCTTATGCCTTCTCGTTGGCATCGGCAGACTTCTGGGATCTGCGGGTGGTGACCGTTGCATGGCCTGGGATGCGGAAGCGCCTCTCGTCGCTCCAAGGTCATCGAGCGGCGCCCACGAGCCCCTTCTACGCAGCGCGCCTGGCTGCGGTCGGGCGTACGTTGACCGAGGTGCGCACGGCGCTGCTGACGCGCGATTTCGCGGCGCTCGGCAGGGCAGCGGAGCGCGAGGCGGCGTCGCTCCACGCGATCGCGATGACCTCGACGGCTAAGGCCTATCCGTGGCTGAGCGGACTCCTCTACGCTGCCCCCGAGACGCTGCGCTTGGTGCAGGACGTGCAGTCGTGGCGAGAGGACGGATTGCAGGTCTACGTGACGCTCGATGCCGGTCCCAGCGTGCACCTGCTATGTCTGGGCGACGACGAGGCGGCTGTGAGGGCGGCAGTCGTGACGGCTGTCAGCGAACCCCATCGCGTGATCATCAGCCGTCCGGGACGCGGTGCCTGGGTGCGGCAAGAGACCGCCGGGGCGGAGGGCCCCGGCGGCTAGATCAGGTGCTGATGGTCGGCGGTCGGGTCTAAATGACCGTATTGTCAGGGATAATGGCGCCCTTGGGAACCACGACCAGGCCATCGCGTACGACGTAGGTGTCGGTCTCCTCGTCGGGT
>JAXGUU010000423.1:0-3398 GCA_040774145.1 Anaerolineae bacterium | reverse complement strand
GGCGGTGCGCAGGAGTTCGTGGGCAGCCTCCTCGTCCTGCAGTACCTCGAAGAGCCCGAAGAAGCCGACGTTGTCGTTCCAGTACTCGTTATGCCGATAGTTAACGATCCCGGCGATGGTGCCGACGAGTTGCCCGTCGCGGCGTGCGGTGAAGTATCGAACCTTGGCGTGCTGGTGAAACGGGTTCCTCTCAGGGTCGACGAACTCCTCCCGCTCCGAGGGCAACGGAGGGACCCAATGGGGGTCGTTCTCGTAGACTCTCCAGGGGAACCGGACAAATTCACGGCGTTCGGCGGCAGTCTCTGCCGGCACGATGGTCAGTTTGCCTGACATCATAAGTCCTCCTGTTGCTGCGCGAAGGCCGGTCGCTTGCGCGGCGAGCCGAATAATGGGTCGATTATAGACCTGGGGTGGGGGGCGTCAATAGAGCATCGCCGGCCCGTCTCTCCGACAGAGTGGGGCGTTCCGACGTGGATCTGATGCGGCTCTAACGGCCCTATAATCCCCACGTCGTATACTGAAAGCGTGCTTCGTGGGGCTATGCTTCGGCAATGAGGGCCCCGTAGGGAGGAGGTTGTTATTGATGGACGCGAACAAGTATACCGAGAAGACACAACAGGCGCTCATGAGAGCGCAACGTATCGCTACCGAGCGAGGTAATCCGCAGATCGACCCTGAGCACCTATTGCTGGCGCTGTTGGAACAATCCGACGGCGTCGTGCCTCGTATCGTGTTGGCGCTGGGGAGTGATCCGCAGCGGTTGCGTATGGATCTGGAGCAGACCATCGGGCGCAAGCCGCAGGCGCGTGGGTCGGCGGCGCAGGTAGGCCTGTCGTCATCCGTGTCACGGATCTTGCAGGCTGCCGAGCGCGAGGCTGAAGGGCTGCGCGATGACTACGTCAGCACCGAGCACCTGCTTCTGGCGATGGCTGATTCGAGCGCGGGTGAGATCGCCCGCTTCCTGGCGGCTCAGGGCGTCAATCGTGAGGCGATTCTGCGTGCCCTGACCTCCATTCGCGGATCGCAGCGCGTCACGTCGCAGAGTCCCGAGGGCACGTACAATGTGCTGGAGCGTTACGGAAGGAACCTGACGCAACTCGCGCACCAGGGCAAGCTCGATCCGGTCATCGGTCGCGACGAGGAGATCCGCCGTTTGATGCAGATCCTCTCGCGGCGCACCAAGAACAACCCGGTGCTCGTGGGCGAGGCCGGCGTGGGAAAGACGGCGATCGTCGAAGGGCTGGCTCAGCGCATCGTGCGCGGGGACGTCCCGGAGGGCCTGAAGGAGAAGGAGATCTTCCAGCTCGACATGGGTGCCCTGATCGCCGGCGCGAAGTACCGCGGCGAGTTCGAGGAGCGGCTCAAGGCGGTGCTGAACGAGATCGCCGGTTCGGAGGGGCAGATGCTGCTCTTCATCGATGAGTTGCATACCGTCGTGGGGGCGGGCAAGGCTGAGGTGGCGATGGATGCAGGTAACATCCTCAAGCCGATGCTGGCCCGTGGTGAACTGCACACGATCGGCGCCACGACGCTGGACGAGTACCGGCAGTATATTGAGAAGGACGCTGCGCTGGAGCGGCGCTTTCAGCCGGTTTTCGTGGATGAGCCCGACGTAGCGGATACGATCAGCATTCTGCGGGGGATCAAGGAGCGATATGACACGCATCACGGTGTGCGCATCCAGGATGCGGCGTTGATCGCTGCTGCCACGCTCGCGGATCGCTACATCACCGGACGGAATATGCCCGACAAGGCGATTGACCTGGTGGATGAGTCGGCAGCTCGACTGCGCCTCGAGATTGACTCGAAGCCGACCGAACTCGATGAGATCGACCGGCGTGTGATGCAGCTGGAGATCGAGCGCACGGCCCTGCAGAAGGAGAAGGATGATGCCAGCCGGCGGCGACTCAGCGATCTGGAGCAGGAGCTCGCCAACCTGCAAGAGCGTAGCCGCGCGCTGACCGCGCAGTGGCAGCAGGAGAAGGCGCATATCGAGACGATCCAGGAGACGCAGAGGGCTATCGAGAGCCTGCAGCAGGAGATCGAGCGTGCCGAGACTGCACGCGATTTCAACGAAGCTGCGCGCCTGCGCTACGGTCGTGCGCATGAACTCCAGGAGGAGCTGCGGCAGGCCGAGGATGATTTCCGTAAGGCCCAGGGCGAGCATCCGATGCTCAACTACGAAGTTGGCCCGGAGGAGATTGCACGTGTCGTCTCGGGCTGGACGGGGATCCCCGTCTCGCGCTTGATGGAAGGTGAGCGCGCGAAGCTGATGCGGATGGAAGAGGAACTGCACAAGCGGGTCGTGGGTCAGGATGAGGCGGTGGCGGCGGTGTCCAATGCGGTGCGCCGCGCCCGAGCGGGCTTGCAGGACCCGCACCGCCCGATCGGCACCTTCCTGTTCCTGGGGCCGACGGGTGTCGGCAAGACCGAGCTGGCGAGGGCGCTGGCAGCCTTCCTCTTCGATACTGAGGAGGCGATGGTCAGGGTCGACATGAGCGAGTATCAGGAGAAGCATACCGTTTCGCGCCTGATCGGAGCTCCCCCCGGCTATATCGGCTATGATGAGGGCGGACAGCTTACCGAGGCGGTGCGCCGCCGTCCCTACAGTGTGTTGTTGTTGGATGAGATCGAGAAGGCGCACAGCGAGGTCTTCAATGTCCTGCTGCAGTTGCTGGATGAGGGCCGGATGACCGACGGTCACGGGAGGACGGTGGACTTCACCAACACCATCGTGATCATGACGAGCAACGTCGGCAGTCGGTGGATCAAGGAGCTCGGCCCGGAGGAGGCGCGCTCCCAGGTGATGCAGGAGTTGGATCGCACGTTCCGACCTGAGTTCCTGAATCGCATCGACGAGGTGATTCTCTTCGGCAGCCTGACGCGCGAGGATCTGAAGGCGATCGTGGACATTCAAGTGGGCAGTCTGCGGCGTCTGTTGCGCGAACAGCAGATGGATGTCGAGCTGACCGAGGCCGCCAAGCAGTTTCTGGCCGATGAGGGCTATGATCCGGTCTTCGGGGCGCGTCCGTTGAAGCGAGCCATTCAACGCGAGTTACAGGACCCGCTGGCTCTCCAGGTGCTCGAGGGGCAGGTGGAGCCCGGGGATCTGGTACGGGTGGATCTCGACGGCGAGGCGAGGGCGCTGACGTTCGTCAGCATCGCCGAACCGGAGGTCGTCACGGCACAGAAGACGTGAAAAACTCGCCCTTGCACAAATCGGCAACTATGTTATAATCTTCTATGCAGGACGAAGTAGGTTATGGCTGTACATCAGGGACTGCCCAGCCTTGCGGAGACTGGGCAGTTCTTTTTTTTTATGCCTTCCCACTTCGCCTAAGTCAATCACATTAGCTTTAAGGAGCACAGAAGTGGCAGAACGAGAGACCGGTACCGTG
>JAXGUU010000422.1:0-3423 GCA_040774145.1 Anaerolineae bacterium | reverse complement strand
TGCGCGCGTGCCGGAGGGAGAGACATTCCCAAGGGGGTGTCTGGTCGACCCTGCGCCTGTCGGTCAGCACCCGCGCCTGATCATCGGCCCTGCTGCGGGAATGCCTCGCCCCTACGGGACCGTGGCCATTGGGTGACGCCTCCTGGTAGGGGCGACCCTGCCCGGGAGGCGGGCGATCGTGCCGGCGTCGGTGCCGGGACGGGGCACGCGTTCGTCGAGGAACACGGGCACGCCGCGCTGCAGGTCCAAGGCGCGGTAGGTGGCGCCGTCCTGAGAGCGCGAGGCGATGGCTTCGATACGGTAGCGGTTGCGCGCGATGTGCAGGGTGGTGAGGGGCATGCACTCTTCTTTCGTGAGCCGCCAAGACGCAGCCTGGACGGCGGGCTCTCAGGGCGCCTGAGGCTGCGGCCGGGGAGGGGATGCTATTGGCGGAGCTTGCCCGAATCGAACCAGAGCCCCGAGATCTGTTGGGCGTCATCGAAGACCACGCGCAGCGTCACGTGCTCCTCGTTCTCGAACGTCGCGTCGTAGACCACGGTGACCAGGTCGCCCGACTGCATCACGCTCGACAGTTGGTGCGAGACATAGGCGCCGACTTTCTTGTCGAGCAGCGCGCGGAGGTCGGCCATCCGCACTTCGGTGATCGTCTCGCGCATCTTGGGGGCCATGTCGCGGCTGAACTGGGCATAGTCGCCAGTGCTCAGGCCCTCGAGCAGCGCGTCGACGGCGGGATCGGCATAGGCCATGACGGTATCACGTTCCGTACCCTCGACCTGCACGGTGCCACCGCCGCACGCGGCGGCGAGCAGCGCACAGCAGGCGACAAGCAGGACGATACGGTTTTTGTGGTGTAGGGTGTGCACTCGTACCTCCGGGGTTCTGCCCCTGGGGGCAGAGCCAACGTGTTAGGTTCCAGTATAGCGCAAACCCGGCGCAGGTCACGTCGGGGTTCGGAGGGACCCCCCTTTGTGTTTCCCCCCAGCCGTCTGAACGGCTGGGGGGAAAGCAGAGGCGAAAGGTCTATGGGTTGGCGGGTTCCTCGACGATGAACGCGACGACGCTGCCTTCCGTGTCGCCTGCGCCCACGGTGACGGTGCGCTTCCGCTCGGCCAGGGTCCAGGTGCTGTTGGCGAGCTCCTCGGACACCAGCGGGTCGTCCGTGAGCTGCCATCCCGCGGCGGACAGGACATCGGCGTAGTAGGTGTGGACGTCCTCCGGCGTCACGTCCCCCTCGACCTCGAGCGTCGCCGCCTGAGGGGACCAACCGGTCGGCACCGCGTTCGGGTAGAGCGGGAGCTCGTCGAATAGCCCGCCTACGGCAGGCGGGTTGATCGCGATGGGGTCGTTGACCTCGGTAAAGGCCTGGTCGGATATCAGATGACCGGGCTCGCCACTGATGCTGCTCTCTACCTCCACAAGTAGCCGCACCACCAGCGCGGGAAGGTCCGGCTCGTCGGCGATCCAGAAGTCACCCACGGCACCCAGGTCCTCGTCCTCGGGCCGCGCCTCGTCGGCAAAGAGGGTCCGCCAGTTGGGGGCTTGCGTCGTCCGGAAGTGGCGGGTCGCGATGCCATTCACGGTCTCGTCGCCCACATAGTCGAAGTCGTCCGGCGTCAGAGCCGCGACCCACTGGTGGCTCATATCGAGCAAGGCGATCAGGCCGTCGTCCCTGGCCGCAGCTTCGTCGGTCTCCGACCGCATCCACTCGTCGCCGGAGCCCACCCACATCTGGTCCCCGATGACGATCATGAGCTCGGGGTCGCCATCGGAGACGCCCCAGAACTGCCAGGTCCCGAGATCCTGGCTCTGGGCGTAGTCCATCTGGAGCAGGTCCGTCGTGCCCGACGCTGTCTCGCTGCGCCAGTTGAGGGTCGTGCGATAGCTGGTCAAGCGGCTCCTGGCCTCGCGATCGGCGCGCAGTACCCTTTCAGCGGCCGGCTGATCGAGGTCGCTCGCCTCGGTCGCCGCAACGGTGGGCGCCGGCGACGCCGGTTCGGGCGTTGCGGCTGTCTGCCGCTGATACTCCCGGACCAGCACGGACACGACCATGCACACCACCAACAGCGCCACCAATCCCGCCCCTGCGAGCACCCATCGCCACACCCGCGGGCGGCGTGGCGGGGCCGGCGTCTGTGCCGGCACGGGCATTACCGTCGTCTGGGAAGGCCCCGTCGTCTGCGAGGGTCCCGTCGTCTGCGAGGGCCCCATCCGGGTGGGGGGAAGCGGCGCGGCGGCTTGTGTTGGCGCCCCGACGGCGATGGTCGGGGCGGGGGCGCCCGCAAGCGCTGCAGCCATCGTGGCGGCATCGGGCCAACGGTCGTCGCAGGCGAGCGCCATCGCGTGCGTGATCGCGGCGTCGGTGCGCTCGCTGATGGCCACGGAGAGCTCGCGCGGCGTCCTGTAGCGTTTCGGGTAGGCCATCCGCTCGCTGGCGGTGGGCGGCGCCTGGCCGGCGAGCGCGTGGTAGAGCGTGGCGCCCAGGCTGTAGAGGTCGCTGCGGGGGTCGGTGTGGTAGTCCGGCGCGCCCCACTGCTCGGGCGGCGCGTACTCCGGCGTCCCCATCCCGCGCATCACCGTCCTGGTCTGCGGGTCTGCCGGATCCCAGAGCTTGACCAACCCGAAGTCCACCAGGACCGCGCTGGCTTCAGGCGTGATCACGATGTTCGGCGGCTTGATGTCCCGGTGGATGACGCCGCGACTGTGGCAGTAGATGAGGGCGTCGAGCACCTGGCGCGCCCAGGCGACCACGTCCGCCTCGGGCAGCGCGCCGTCGCGCTGAATGCGCGCCGCCAGGCTCTCGCCCTCGACGAACTCCATGACGAGGTAGTCGTTGCCCTCCTCGGCGAAGTAGTCGGTCACGGGCACGAGGTTCGGGTGCTTGAGCTTGCCCAGGACGATGGCTTCCTGTTCGAACTGGGCGCGCGCCTTGGCGAGGGTCTCGGGATCGAGGCCGGGCTGGGGGACCATCTCCTTGAGGGCGACCGGCTTGCGGAGCCGCAGGTCCCACGCGCGATAGACCGCGCCCATCCCGCCTGCGCCGAGGAGCGCGGCGATCCGATAGCGATTCTGGAGGATCTGTCCTGTCGTCAGCGGCATGCGGGCGTCCTTTCTTGTGTCAGATGACAGGGGTTCGGGACCGCCGAAATGTTGCGGGTATTATCATCGGTCCGGGTGTGAGTGCAACACGTGCGGATCCCCCCTTTGTGTTTCCCCCCAGCCGTCGGACCGGCCGGGGGGAAAGCAGAGAAGGCAGCCGGATGGCCGGGACTGGAGTCCCGGCCACCATGGGCGCGGCGACGCCTTGACGCAACTTTTCTTTGTACCTATAATCGTTTCCCGGAACATGTCCATTGCAGGCAAGGAGGAGGCGTGGAACGACCTGAGCTGAGCTGGATCACCAACTTCATCTGGTCCATTGCCGAC
>JAXGUU010000421.1:0-3434 GCA_040774145.1 Anaerolineae bacterium | reverse complement strand
TGTCGGGAGGACAGAAACAGCGACTCTCGATCGCGCGGGCCCTCTTGGTTCGTCCGCGGGTGCTGATTCTGGACGACAGCACCAGTGCCGTCGATTTCGAGACGGAGGCCAAGATCGAGGCGGCGCTTTCGGAGGTGCTGCAGGATGAGTATGCGCGCGGCACGACGGTCTTCGTCGTGGCCCAGCGCATCAGCACGGTGATCAGCGCTGACAAGATCGTGGTCCTGGAGCGGGGACAGATCGCCGCCGTAGGCGACCATGAGACGCTGATGGCGACGAGCCCGATCTACCAGGAGATCTACGCATCGCAACTGGGCCATCGTGTGGACCAGCGTGATAGGGGGGTAGCCGATGACTGATCAGAGGGTGACCGCTCAGGCAGAGGGAGCAAAGGGTGGACGCAACGGTGGATCCCGTGGCGAGAAGCCCGAGGCGTCGGCTCCGATGCCGGGACCAGGAGGCCACGGACGCGGTGCACGCATCGAGAAAGCGAAGGACGTCAAGGGGACGGTCCGCCGGCTGCTGGCCTATCTGAGGCCCTACCGCCCGGCGATCGCCGCGGTGCTGGGCCTGGTGCTGGTCAGCACCCTTCTGGACCTGCTGAGCCCCGCCCTGATGGGTGAGGCGATCGACGTATTGGCCAGTGGGCAGGGTCTGGAGGGCGTGGTGCGGATCCTGCTCCTGATGCTGGGCATCTATGCGTTCTCGTTCCTGTCGAGTGCCCTGCAGGGGGTCATCGTGGCGCGCTTCTCGCAGAAGGCGTTGCGTGGGCTACGGCAGGAGCTCTTCGATCACGTTCAGACGCTCTCCCTGAGCTTCTTTGACCGCCATCCGCATGGCGAACTGATGAGCCGCCTCACCAACGATATCCAGGCGATCAGCGGTGTGCTCACGCAGAACGTCACCTCGCTCTTCTCGGGGCTGCTGACGCTCGTGGGTGTGGTGGTCATGATGGTGGTGATCAACCCGGTGTTGGCCCTCGCCTCGATGATCGTCCTGCCGGCGATGGTCTGGCTGGTAGGCTTCGTCGGCAAACGGACGCGCCAGGGCTTCCGAGATTATCAGATGCGTCTTGGATCGCTGAACGGTCAGCTGGAGGAGATGTTCAGCGGACAGCGAGTGATCGTGGCTTTTGTTCAAGAGGGCACCGTCCTCGACGCCTTCGAGGAGAAGAACCAGGTGGTGCGCGAGGTCGGGACCCGCGCGATGACCTATTCGCTGCTGGTGCCCCCGCTGATGGGGATCATGAGCAATGCGAACGTCGCGATTATCGCGGGTCTGGGTGGCTGGATGACGCTGCAAGGATGGGCAACCGTCGGGACCATTGCCTCGTTCTACACCTATTCGCGGCGGTTTGCGGGCCCTCTGCGGCAGCTGGCCGATCTCTACAACCAGCTGCAGTCGGCGATTGCCGGAGCGGAGCGCATCTTTCAGATCCTGGATGAGCAACCGGAGATCGCGGACGATGTCGATGCAGTGACCGTGGAGCAGCTGGCAGGCGACGTCGTCTTTGATCACGTGGACTTCGCCTATGAGCCCGGCGTGCCTGTGATCAGGGACATGAGTTTCCATGCGGCACCCGGCGAGACGATCGCGTTGGTGGGGCCGACAGGCGCCGGCAAGACGACGATGGTGAACCTGCTCTCGCGCTTCTATGACATCCAGCACGGCAGCATTCTGGTAGACGGTGTGGATGTCCGTCACCTGAACACGGCGACCCTGCGTCAGAAGCTGGGCGTTGTGCTTCAGGATACCTTCCTCTTCTCGGACACGGTGATGGAGAACATCCGCTACGGTCGGCTGGAGGCCACCGATGAGGAGGTGATCGCCGCGGCGACTTTGGCGAACGCGCACCAGTTCATCGCGCGCCTGCCGCGGGGGTATCGCACGGAGCTGTCGGAACGGGGGAGCAACCTGAGCCAGGGACAGCGACAGCTGCTGGCGATCGCGCGGGCGATTCTCGCCGATCCGAGCATCCTGATCCTCGACGAGGCGACGAGCAGCGTCGATACCCGCACCGAGATGCTCATCCAGGCGGGCCTGCTCAAGCTGATGGAGGGGAGGACCAGCTTCGTGATCGCCCACCGCCTCAGCACGATTCAGGGGGCCGACAAGGTGCTGGTGATCAACGGCGGCGAGATCATCGAACGGGGCACCCACGAGACCCTGCTGGCGGAGCAGGGCTTCTACTATCAGCTCTACATGAGCCAGTTCAAGGGCAAGGTCGCCGAAGCCGAGGTCGTGCAGGCCGCGGACTGACGGTCGTACGCTGTACGCAAGCGCCTCCATCGCAGGGTCTTCACACCCCGTGATGGGGGCGCTTGATGGTTCTACTCAGCCGCCGGCAGGAAGCGGGTGGTGAAGGCCTCGGTGGTGTCGATGCCCTCGGCGACGGCGCCGTACCTCAGGAGGGTGTCGAGAAGGGCGTCCCACTGCGCCTCGGTCTGCCACCCGACCCCGTGGCCCAGCGTGGTTGGGCCGAAGGCCTCCCTGAGCTCGGTCTCGAGCATATAGCGCATGTGACCCGCATCCGTCTCGGGGCCGGTGTACTCGAGCACGATCTCCACGGCCTCCTCGGGATGGTCGGCGGCATAGGCGATCCCGCGCAGCGACGCGCGCACGAAGCGGGCGAGTTTCTCCGGTGACGCCTCGATCGTCGCATCGGTGGCGACATAGGTGAGCCCGAGGGTGGGGATGCCGAAATCGCTCGGCTCCCAGATCTCGAGCTCGTAGCCCCAGCTCTGCAGCAGATAGGGCTCGTTCGAGGTAAAGACAGGGTAGATATCGACCAGGCCCTCGGTCAGCACGCGTGGATCGAAGCCGACGTTGATCAGGGCGACATCGTTCTCCGTCAGGCCCGCGGTGTCGAGCAGCGCCAGCAGTTCGGGGGGTGGGGTGCCCTTGAAGCCGATCTGCTTGCCGCGCCAGTCGTCCAACGTGCGGATGCCGGACTCCCGCAGTGCGACGAAGGCCTGCTGTCCTCGTTGGCCGATCAGACCGATTGAGACGAGGGGCAGGCCCGGGTCGATGCGCCGCTTGAGGAGCACGGCTGCATCCTGCGTGGTGATGTCGGCTTTGCCCGCCACGAGCAGTTGAAGGTGCTCGCCGCCGCCGGCTGAGTGCCGGATCTCGACCTCCAGATGCTCATCGGCGAAGAAGCCTTTCTCCTGGGCGACATAGACGCCGACGAAGGGCAGGTTGGCCTGGGGCTTGTAACCGGCTATGAAGACGAGGTGCTCGAGGTCCGACGTCTCTTGCCCGACGCATGCGATGATCAGGGCCGGGAGGCCGATGAGGGCCAGCATCAGGGATGCGAGACGCGAGCGTCTATGGGGGTGCATTGGGCGCTTCATCGTGTCTTTGTCTACCTCCGTGTGTTGTGCGTTGACCTGACGACCTGCTCTGCGCCTAGCGCCAGAAGATGACGCGCCGCT
>JAXGUU010000420.1:0-3446 GCA_040774145.1 Anaerolineae bacterium | reverse complement strand
TGGTGACGACCGCGGTCGAGAGAACATCCATACCGCGCTTAAGACCGGCGCGTGCCTGCGTACCGAATTGTAACTGCTTAGCCATATGTTCTTGCTCCTTCCGAAAATGGTTCAGACCTTGTGCTTTGTGGATTTGCTCTCAGTGGATCAACTACTCTTCAATGACGCCCAGGATGTCGTCAACCCGCAGGATCAGCATCTCCTTGCCATCGCGGGTCTTGAACGTCGTGCCGGCGTACTTGGCGTAGATGACGAGGTCGCCCACCTGCGGGCCCACGACCACATCGTCCTCATTCTTAACCTCGACATCCGGCCCTACTGCCAGCACGGTACCCTGCTGCGGCTTTTCCTTGGCTGTGTCAGGGAGAACCAGCTGGCCACCGGCGAAGGTCATCTCATCTTCATCGTTGGGCTCGACAATGACTCGGTCACCCAGGGGTCGAATCTTTACGCTCATACCTTACCTCCGTTTTGGTTTATCGATCTGCAAGGTCTTAGCACTCGAGTGATGCGAGTGCTAACGCTGTAAGAATAATAACACGCATAGGGGGGCTTGTCAAGCATTCGGAGGGGTAGAGTGCTAGATCTAACGCATTTCTAAACTGCCGAAGGGTGAGGTCAAGACCTCACCCTTCGGCAGTCGGTGTCGGCGAGCCGACCGACGGTCAGGGCGTCGGGGTAGCTGTCGAGGTCGGTGTCGGGGGGATGGGTGTCTGGGTGAGTGTGGACGGGATGGGCGTCGAGGTCGGCGTCGGTGGCAGAGGTGTCTGGGTGGGCGTCGAGGTCGGCGTCGGGGGTAGGGGCGTCTGAGTGGGCGTCGAGGTCGGTGTCGGTGGCAGAGGCGTCTGGGTAGGCGTGGGTGGGATGGGCGTCTGGGTGGGTGTCGGGGTAGCCGGTAACTTCCAGCTGGCGGTGGTGTGACAGCGCGAGCACTGCCCACGTGAATGGCCGCTAGGACGTGTGTGACAGGAATTGCAGCTGTTGTAGCCGGTGTGGTCGAAGGCCACGAGGCCCCAATCGGCGGTGCCGTGGCAGTTGGAGCACTGTCCGGGCCAGTGTCCGTCCTTGGTGTGACAGGATGCGCAGTCGGTGAGGCCCGTGTGGCTGAAGGTGGTGACCGACCAGTCGACGGTGCCGTGACAGGCGGAACACTGTCCCGGGTAGTGACCCGCAGGCGCGTCGTGGCAAGCGGCGCAGTCGGAGAGGCCTGCGTGGCTGAAGGTGGTCGGCGACCAGTCTGCGGTGCCGTGACAGGATGAGCACTGCCCGGCGTAGTGACCCGAGGGCGCGTCGTGGCAGGCGGCGCAGTCGGAGAGACCCACGTGGCTGAAGGCCGTCACGGTCCAGCCGGCGTCGCTGTGGCAGTTGGAGCACTGCCCGGCGTAGTGGACGGGCGGGGCCTTGTGGCACGTGCTGCAATCGACGAAACCCGTGTGATCGAAGTCGGTGTCCCACCAGACGATCGTGTTGTGGCAGCTGGAGCACTGCTTGGGGTAGTGTCCGGCTTTGCTGTGACAGCTCGAGCAGTCATAGAGGCCGACGTGGTTCACCTCCACCCTCTGCCAGGTCTCGGTGGTGTGGCAGTTGGCGCACTGCTTGGTGTAGTGGTTCGGCTGGCTGTGGCAGCTCTCGCAGTCGTCGGATCCGGCATGGTCGAAGGTCGTGTTCTCCCAATCCTCGGTGGTATGGCACGTCGAGCACTGCTCGGTGGGATGCCCGGCGGGACGTTGCTCCTCGTGGCAGCGGATGCAGTCGGTGGCCGAGCGATGCGCGTAGAAGGTGGTCCATCCGTCATCGGGCGTGTGGCAGGTGCGACAGAGCTCGGGATAGTCCTCGTGCTGGGAGGTGTGGCACTGCTGGCAGCGGTCCAGCCCGGTGTGGTTGAAGACGATCTCGGTCCACGAGCTCGTGCGGTGGCAGAGGCTGCACTCCCCGTCATAGTGCTCGTCGGGGGCGTCGTCCTGGTGACAGCTCGCGCAGGCATCGAAGCCGGCGTGGTCGAAGACGGTGGTCTTCCAGTCGGTCGTGTCAACGTGACACCAACTGCAGGGTCTCATGATGGGGCTGCCTGCGGCGAGCTGCGCGTCGGAGAGCAGCGGCGTGCCCGCAGGCACGGTGCCCGCGGCGGTCCGCACCAGATTCGACCACCAACCCTGGGCCGCGCCGTCGGCGTCGTACGAGATGAAGGTGTAGCGGTCGTGGTCAGGCGGCGCCTCCTCCAGGTGGCACGACTCGCACGCCACCACGCCGACGTGGTCGAAGGTATAGGGGCGCCAGCTTTCGGCATCGTGACAGTCCTCACAGCCCCCCGCGAAGTGGTAGGGGTAGCGGGCGCTCACCGGGACCTGATGGCATCCCTCGCACTCGGTGGGGGTGTCGACGTAGCGTCCGTCGATGTGGCAGGCAAGGCAGTCGACGCGGGCGTGCGCGCCCTCCAGGGGGAAGATGCCGGTGTGGTCCACGAAGTCGCCGAGGAACTGGATGGGGATGGCCTGGCTGAGGGTGGAGGGCGCCGGCTGCAGGCTGGCGAGGCGCGCCGCCGTCTCCCCGCCATCGCGTGTCCGGTAGGCGGCGATGCGCCGTTGCAGGCGCCGCACGGTGGCCTCGGTGGGGCTTCCGGCGGTCGGTTGACGCAGCGCGATGAGGACGACATCGGCGCGGATGCAGAGTAGGCCGGCGCGACGGTGCAGGTCGTCGTCGGACGGCAGTTGGGTGATCGCGTCGAGCGCGACATTCAGCGCTGCCTCGAAGCCCTCGAGCGTCAAGGGGATCTGGTGCCCCTGGGCAATAGCGAGGTCGGCGAGACGGCGCTCCGCCAGTTGGAGGGCCCACTCCGCACGCTCACGGGAGCCCCCCCTGACGTGGAGCATCAACTGCTCGCCGGCGCGCTGCACCCTGTAGAGCGGGTGACCCACCTGGTAGGGGTAGATCACAGCGAGGTAGAGGGCGCCTGCCAGGGCCACGACCAGCAGCGCGTTAAAGATCACAACTCCAATCAGGATTCTTTTCATCGTCATAGTCCCTCCCATCAGCGGGATGGTGCGGCGCCGGCAGGATAGCGGCTGGCGTCAACCAACTCGTTCTCCGGCACGACGCTCAGCAACGAAGAATCTGGAATCTTCGCACTGGCACTGAGGGGAGTCAACGAAAGCGCACAACATCAGCGTAATTGAGATGTGGGGCAGATTCCCCACTCAGGGCTGGAAAAGGGCGCTCTGATTGCATGTCTTCCCCATTCTTGGCGTATGCGATGCGTGTGAAACGCCATGGAAATGGGGTAGCGTCCCACGGACGCCAGACACACGAACACGGCATCCGCCGCCAGTGTGAACTCGTGGGCCTGAACCGCGCGACGTTCTACTGGGAACCGGCGGGCGAGTCTGAGCAGAACCTGGCGCTGATGCGCCTGATCGACGCCCAGTTCACGCGTACGCCGTTCTACGGCT
>JAXGUU010000419.1:0-3453 GCA_040774145.1 Anaerolineae bacterium | reverse complement strand
CGTTACTCGTCACTTTTCACGCCCTAATCTCCACCATCTGATGCCCCTCGACCTTCGGCACCGTGAAGGTCACACGTCCCTCCGACTGACGGAACGTGAGCGCCTCACCCTGGGGCACCAACGCCACCGACGTCACCGGCGCATCGACCCTCAGCGAGACAGAGAGGCCATAGAGCGGAACGACGTCCTCGACGATGTCAAAAGCCTCCCCGCGCCGCTCGGGCACATAGTGCAGCAGATGTAGCACCAAGCGCTCCTCGGCGGGCTGCCGGTTGAGCGCAGCGATCGTCGCGGTAGGCGCATCGACCCGCACCGCCGGATCGGGCAAGAGGCTCGCGAGCGCGTTGAGGAAAAGCTGCCTGCACCAGCGCGGCGCCTTGGTCTGGTACTGGCTGAAGATCGGATGGCTGAAGTAGATCGCACGTTCGTTGCGGACAACGGCGGGATGCGAGACGCGACCCGATGAGGGCGCTTGGCGATGCGAGCAGTAGTGGCGATAGGTCCGGTCGAAATAGGGAGCCACCGTGTGAGCCAGCACCTCCGTGCCGGGCAATGCCGCGATCGCCATACCGCGCATCGTCATCACGTGCTCGGTGAGCGGCAGACCCTCTCCCAAGGGCTCGCGGGGCAGCAGGTATTCAGCGTAGTTATGCGCCGTATACTCGCGTCCCCGGGCCGGCTCGCCCGAGGGATCGCGCGGCCCTTCCCCGATCAGCGTGACGCCGAGTGCGTCCAAGACAAACGAGGTCTGTTCGGCATTCATCCCCGAGGCGAACGAGGCGATGATCGCACCTCCAGCGTCGATATACGCCTGCAACTTCGCGGACAACTCGTCGTCCACCGGCACCTTGTCGGGCAACACCAGGACTCGGTAGCGGCTGAAGTCGCTGCGGGAATCGATCACGTCGAACTGGTGCTTGCCCTCCTGAAGCATCCGCACCACGCCCATCATCGGTCGGAAATCGACGCCCCCCCGATGAAGCGAGGGATCGAACTCCTCCGGCGTCAGCACCCCGATCTCGGCGACCTGCTCCGCTCCGACACACCACGGCTCCTTGGCCTCGATCTCCCGGTAGACCGAGCCGATGAGGTCGTAGGTCGTGGGATCCAGCACGCCGCGCGGGTGCAGCTGGTCGCCCACGCAGACCTTGGCGTTGAGCGCCAGCATATGGTAGCATTCGAAGGCGAGCGCCGCCTGGTTCTTGAAGCTGTGGAAGTCGCCCCACGTTGTATGAAACTTGCCCGTCATCCCCAGATAGTCAACGCCCAACGTGCGGGTGTAGCGCGCCGTGATCGGGAAGTGCAGGTACCCCCACCCACCGCTGGGCAACGATTCCAGCTCCAGGTGCGTGAAGGCATCCAGCATCTCGCGATGACGTGGGCCGACGTGTCCGGCATTGTAGAAGATCAGCGCCTCGGGCTGCTGGGCGTGGACGTGCGCGGTCATATCGCGCACAAAGGCGTGCAACACCTGTCGCGCATAGGCCATCCGGTCCTCAAGCCGCGAGGGCTCCAGCCCCTGGGCGAGCATCCCCTTGCGGCAGTGATAGCAGGAGCAATCGCGTGCATCCACGATGTCGAACCAGAAGCCGTCGACCGGCAGCGTCGCCATGACGTCGTCCACGAAGGCCTTGAGCCGCTCGACATAGGGCGTATTGAGGCACAGCAGGTGCCAGAAGCCATCTTGGTAGGGCGCAGGGCCGACCAGCCGTCCGTCGGCGTCCATCACGCGCCACTCCGGATGCAATTGGGCTAACTGCTCGTTCGTCTGCACCGAGATGTAGATCGGCGTCGCGATGCCGCGCGCATGACATGCCTCGATCTGCTGCCTGAGCAGATCGGTCTGCAGATGCGGATGGCGGTCATCGGCAAAGCGCTCGGACTCATAGTAGATCCAGCCGTGGTGGCCCAGCGCGAAGAGATTGATCGAGTTCACGTGGGCCTGCGCCAACGTCTCAGCGAAGACCTCGGCGTCGAAGTCCGCGCCGACCCCATCGATGGCCTCGCTCGTATGGAAGTCGAGGTGAATCTGACGAAAGGAGAGCGGGTGCTCTGCCATGGTGTAGCCTCCTGTGTGGGTTTCGGTCGACGTTAGGTCGAACCTTGTGGGGGGATCTTCGCGCCCCACGCTATGAAGCTTACGCCGCAAACACCCAGAGCGCAAGTCGGACCATCGCACGAGGACAGATAAGGGCTCGCCGCCCCAAGCAGACAGGGAGGGCAAGATGCCCTCCCTGTCCATGCCCCTGTGAGCAGCGCCGGCTACGGCGTGTAGTTCTTCATCACCATCAGCAGCAGCACCCGGTAGAGCCACTTGACCCTGAAGCTCGCCTCTTCGGCGCCGCCTCCCGCGTTGTCGGACGTGAACTCCACAGCGTTGGTGATCGTGGTGTTGTAGAGCGCCTCATCCTCCTCCACCGTCGCGGTGAAGGTGATGGTCAGCGTCTCGTCCTTGACGAGGTCCCCCGTCCACGTGATCACGCCCGCATCCTCCTCCGCGGCGCCGGCGTTCACCACGAAGGCGTCGAAGGCCACACTCGCGGGCAGCGTATCCGTGAGCACCACGCCCATCGCAGTGACGTCGCCTTGGTTGACGAGCTCGATGGTGTAGGTCACCGTGTCGCCCAGCTCGACGTCCGCCGTCGGCGTGACCGTCTTGCTCACGTAGAGATCGGGTAGGAGGATGAACGTCGCCGTCACCATGGTGTCGCCCGTGATCGTGACCATCGTCACGTCATCCGTCCCGGTCGCATCACCGCTCCACCCCGCGAAGGTCCACCCCGGATCTGCCGTCGCCGTCAGCGTCACGACGTCGCCGTAGACGTAGGTCACCTGCTCCGGATCGACCGTGACATCACCCTCGCCGATGATCGTCACATCGAGCGCGTACAGGGCCATGAACGTGGCGGTCACGACCTGGTCAGCATCCATCGTCACGGTGGTACTCGCCGCATTCGGGTCAGCCACCGCTCCCTGCCATCCGGCAAACGACCAGCCGATGTCGGCAGTCGCCGTGATCGGGACCACCGTACCATCCCGATAGACGTGATCACCTAGGGCGGGTTCAACTGTACCGTTGCCTACAGCCGCCATGGTCAGGGTATGCTCCGGCACGATCGTCATCGTCACCGGCACCGTGAAGGAGCGCATCCGGGGATCGTTCGTGCTCACGACGAGCGTCGCGGCATGAACGCCCACGGTCATGGTGGGGAGCGCGGTGAAGGTCACATCGACGTCAACCACGCCGTCATCCGCCGGTACGATACCCGAGCTAGGCTCCTCAGTGATCCAGGGGATGTCGGTCGGGCCTCCGCCGGCGTAGCCCACGTAGAGCCGCTCATTGGCGCTATAGATCGTTACGCCGGCACTGTCACGCCCGCCGATCACGTAGAAGTAACCATCCGAGGCCACATCACCTTCCACGTAGACACGACCCTGGTTTAGGGTGGGAAT
>JAXGUU010000418.1:0-3464 GCA_040774145.1 Anaerolineae bacterium | reverse complement strand
TTTGTGTTCGTGAGCGAAGAGCTACTCAGCGGTGTCCCGCGGCGCGCATCCCCTTCTCCGTCAGCGTCCACAGGCGTAACACGCGCTGCGCACCGCACCCCTGAGCCAGCGCACATCCCTGGCATCCGGCGTCCGCTCCACAGAGCTCGGCTTCGGTCAGATAACCCTGTCTCTCCAGCTGGGCCATCATCTCCGCCACCAGTGCGTCGGTTACACCCAGTCGTTCCGCCAACTCATCCTGCCGGGCCACCTCGGCCTCGGCCATCAGGGTCAGGATCTGTTGTAGCACGGCTAGCCTCCCGTAATCCACGTGCCCAACTGATAGACCGCCACGCCCGCCGAAAGCGAGAGCAGCAGCGACGTCCCCACGCCGACCATGGTCCATTTCCACGAACGCAATTCCTGCTTCATCGCAGCCACCGTCGCCACACAAGGGATAAAGAGCATCTGCACGATCAGGAAGGCCAGGGCCGCCGGGGGCGTCAACACCGCCGATAGCCCGCTCGCGGCGTTCCCATAGAGCACGCTCAGCGTCGCGATGGTGTTCTCTTTGGCGACGAAACTCGTGAGCAACGCCACCAACACCGGCCACGGCAATCCCATCAGCTGTCCCACCGGGGCGATGGCCCGACCGATCACCGCCAGGTAGCTCGCGGTCACGTCGCCGCCGCTGGGGAAGTAGGAGAGGAACCAGACCAACAAGGAGGCCACCAGGATGACGCTCCCCGCCTTCTGCAGGAACGCGACGATGTTGCGCCACACGTAGAGCCCGATCGTGCGGAGATTCGGCACGTGATAGAGCGGCAGCTCCATGATAAAGACGGCGGCCTCCCCCTGTAGCACGAAACGGTGGAAGATCCACCCCAGCCCGGCTAACACCACCAGGTTCATCGCCACCAAGCCCCAAACGATGAATCCCCCGGCCTGACCGAAGAACGCGGCGCCCAGGATGGTCACCACGGCCAGCTGCGCCGCACACGGAACCAGAGGGGCCAGGAGAATGGTCAGAATACGTGCCCGCCGCGACTCGATAATCCGCGAGCCCAACACCGCCGGGACGTTGCAGCCGAAACCCAGCAACAACGGCATAAAGCTCTTGCCGTGCAACCCCATCAGGTGCATGAAGCGGTCGGTGACGAAGGCCGCCCGGGCCATATACCCCGTGTCCTCGAGGATGCCCAACGCCAGGAAGAAGATCACTAGAATCGGCACGAAGGTGATCACCATCCCCACCCCACCGATGATCCCATCCGCCACCATATCGGCCAACCACACCGGCACACCTACCGTGACCGCCCATCCCCCAACAAACGCCCCCGCCTCACCCAGCAAACCGTCCAACCACTCCTGGAGCGGCGTGCCGATGAGATAGGTGAACGCGAAGACCACGGCGAGCACCCCTGCCAGCGCTAACGCACCCCAGAACGGATGGGTGAGCACAGCATCCAGCCGCGTCGTCAACCCAACCTGACCCACGCGTGGACGGACAACCGCCGCACGCACCATCCGCCCGATCCATTCGTAGCGTGCGCCGGCGATATCGAGCACGGCATCCTCGTGCTCATAGAGCACGCGATGCACCGCGTCGCTGACCTCCGGCGGGACCAGGGCCTCCACCATCTCGTGGATCTCCTCGTCGCCCTCCAGCAACTTCAGGGCTACCCACTCCACGGGATAGGGGTCACGCACGTGCCCGGCGATCAGCGCGATGAGGTCGGTCAACACTTCCTTATGCGATGGCAGGATCATGGGCCGGCGCGGTTCGTAGGGATAGGTCCGCGAGGCCACCGCGACGACGGCTTCGATCATCCGCTCGACGCCCTCGCTCCGGGTCGCCACCATCGGCACCACCGGGATGCCCAGAGCCGCCTCCAGCACCCGAGGCTCAATCACCACCCCCTCCTGCTCTGCGACATCCATCATGTTCATCACCAGCACCACCGGTGCGGGTAACAGCAACAGCTCGGCCAGGAGATAGAGGCTCCGCTCGGGAATCGCGGCATCTACCACCGCCACGACAACGTCCGGTTGGTCGTGGAGGATGAAGTCCCGTGCGATCCGTTCCTCAACCGAGGCAGCTGTGAGGCTGTAGGTCCCCGGCAGGTCCACGACGTGGAAGGTCGTCCCTTCGCGCTGATAGGTCCCGGACCTGCGCTCGATCGTCTTGCCGGGCCAGTTGCCGACGTGCTGACTCAAGCCGGTCAGCATATTGAAGATCGTCGACTTGCCGACGTTGGGTTGCCCGGCGAGGGCCACAACGATCGTCTGACGCCCGGCATCGGGCGTCGCGTCACGATCGCGCGGCAGCGCAACCTCCGTGTTATGATGATGACGATGCATGGGATTCAGCCTCCGAACGATACACTTTGATACGATTGGCCTCACCCCGCCCCAGGGCGATTTGAGCCCCCCTGACGAGAACGATGATCGGACCGGAGCCGTAGTTGCGGACCACGGTGATGGGCGCGCCTGACGTGAAGCCCAACGACGCCAGACGTGAGATGAACCGATGGCCTCCGTGCAAGGCGCCTACGAAGCCGGTCTCTCCTGGACTGAGTCTTTCGAGCGGGACCATAGATGAGTCAACCTCCTACATAAGTTCCAGCCAGATGGCTTGTGCGTGCTCACTCGGCACAACAATCGGACGAGCTGCGCCGGCGTTCTCGTCCGCGACAAGGACCTCGGTCGCATCGTCGATCTGTGCCACCACTCTGAGGTCGCGCCCGGGCGTCAACAGCCAATCGGCAGCCAGGCGCAGACGCTCCGGCGTCTCAGGGGCGATACGCGATACGCGGGCCTCAGCCCCAACGGGCACGCTGCGCAGACAGAGCTCCTCCCTGCTGCGCGCCTGCGGCGGAATTGGCCCGCCGTGAGGGCACGCCTGCGGGGAGCCCAGGAAGGCAGCCAACCGCTCGGTCACCTGCTCCGTGGCCACGTGCTCCAGCCCTCCCGCGATCTCGTGCGCCGCATCCCACGGTAACTCCAGGATGTCCGTGAGAAAGCGCTCCCAGAGTCGATGGCGGCGCAGGAGGGCCAACGCCACCTCCTCTCCCGCCTCGGTCAGCGTGACCCCTCGATAGGGATGATAGGCGACCCACCCCTCAGCGTCAAGCTTCAGCACCATCTCATGGACCGACACCGGCGAGAAGTCAAAGTAGCCCGTCAACTGCGACAGCGGAACCGGCGTCTCGCCATCGACACGCAGCCTGTAGATCGCCCCTAGATACTCCTCGACCCGTTCCTGACGCATAACCGCTCCTCCGCGACCCCGAACATCCACCCCGTTTTATAAGGTGTGCCTTATAAACTTCACAGATTATACCACAGGACGCTGTACGGCGTCAAGGCCCGTACGATGCGGGCGATCGCATCTGATCTTCCGGGAAGCTCGCAGGCCCGTTGCGTCGCACGAATTCAGGTGTCCGACGCCCTCTCTGTGGTGAGCGGGGCTCTTCGAGCTTCCC
>JAXGUU010000417.1:0-3470 GCA_040774145.1 Anaerolineae bacterium | reverse complement strand
TGTGAAGTCGATGCCGACAACAGCATAGCCTCGCTGTGCCAGCTCGAGCGCATGTCTGCCGAAGCCACAGGCGAGGTCGAGCACGCGCTCGCCGCCGTGCAGGCCCAGGGCAGCGATGACGAAATCGACTTCTTCAGCCGTGTGCTCGACCCAGGACATCTCTTCGATTTCAAGCGACCAAGCTGCTACCACGACGAACCCTTCGTATGTGTGCCGGCTGTCAACGGCTGTGACCGAGTCTAGAAGACCATTCTAGAGCAAACTGCTCACAAGAGCCAGTATCAAGCTGGTCCGAACGACTTTCAGTGATTGCCCCTGATCACCCCGTCGCGGAATGACAGGCCGGCCTCCACCATCGCCTGTCGTAGCGCAGCTAGCGCCCGTGGGCCAATGCCGTGCAGGGCGGCGACCTCGGCTTCGCTTGCCTCGGCTAGCTGCTCGAGCGTGCTGTAGCCCGACCCTGCGAGTGCCTGCTGTGCAGGCGCAGCCAGCTGTTCCATGGGTATGGGGTGTGATTTGTTGGCCAAGGTGTCTCTCCTTATTCTGCCCCTGCGCGGCAGGCGCGCAGGTCAGCGGTGGTAACGGCGCCACGCCGTGACGGGCGGACGGCGGTCCCCAGATAACAGGCTGACAGCAACCGGTAGGCCCGTGTGTTCATTGCCACGAGCGTGACCACAAGCCCGACGATGCCGGTCAGTGTGAAGACCAGGGCCATGCCCCGGTCCGCGCCGGTGCCGAACCAGCCGCCGATGAGGCGCGCGCCCGCCCCCGTGGTCATAAACGGGATCGCCACCAGTTCCGCGACCGGCCCGATAAGGAGTGTCGTCAAGGGCGCCGCCGCGGACTCGACGCTGTGGGCGAACCCAAAGGCCCGCCCCTGGCGTTCCTGCGGCACGACCTTCTGCATGATCGTGTGTTCGGCGGCTTCGATGAACGGCACGACGCAGAGATAGATCGCCATGCCCACCGTCAGGAGCACGATCGAGGGTTGGATCGTGAAGAGGCTGCTTACGGCCTAGATGACAAGGTTGGCGACGAACATCGTCGCCGGAGGGTTCTTGCCGAGACCTTTCCTCGCGATGATCAAGCCGCCGACGATGAAGCCGCAACTGAGGAAGGCCCACAGGAAGCCCCATACCTGGACGGACACCAGCGAGAGCCCATGGGCGTCCATCAAGCCCCTGAACACGCCGCCGAGAAGGTTGTTGAGCGTCGTGAAGGCGATGAGGCCGATCAGGCCAGGGACCGCCGCCAGAATGGTCAAAGTCCCGCGGACATCCAGCCTGGTAGCTGTCCCCACGGCCTGTCCGGTCTCTGCCTCCGGTATGGGCAAGGCAATCAGATGCAGTACCGTGGCACCCATCATCGCTATGGCCAGGATCAGGACCCCGTGCATGCCCGACCATCCCACCAGCACGCCGCTGATGGCCGAGGTGATGACAAACGCGATCCCGGTGGCTGTCCCCGCCAGGCCACTGGCTCTGTCGCGGCGGTCCTCGGCGACGAGGGCGGTGATCAGGGTGGGAAGGGCGATGCTACGGATGTTCCCGGAGATCACGCTCGCGAGAAGCAACACGGCGAAAGCCCAGAGCGTGCCGCTCGTAAGCCTCGTGAAGGCTGCTTCCGGCGTGGCCAAATAGAGTGCATATCCCAGCACGTAGATCATCAGCGACACGAGCCCTGATGCAATAAGTACCCGTCTCTTCGGGTAGCGGTCGACAAGCCCTCCGAACCAGACGCCGGTGACCGTCAGCGCCACCATGTAGATGCCGGAGATGATCGAGGCAGCGACGACTGACTGCGTCTCCAGGTAGATGTAGAAAATGAGGGCAAACCAGACCGTGTTGTGCGTGACGCCCGCCACGATCGTGTTGCCGAGCAGTTGGTAGAACGTCGTTTGGTGTGAGCTTCTGCCTGTTATCATACGCCTGCCTCTCCGTCTGGGTCCCCCCCTCCTGTCACCAGCACCTGATGGCTATTATACTCTATTAGGATCTATAATATCAATAAAATTGCTGCACAGGTGAGCGACGGGTAGCAGGATCACTGTCTCTGGGGGGAGTTGCATCCTGCGCTTCTGTACGCGCCGGGACACGCGCCCGTGGTCATGTACGGATGGATGGGGGCTGGAGGCCAGCCACATCGTATGGCCGGCCTCCAGGTGTTGCGTTGTGACCGTCTAGTTGCTGCTCCGCATCACCAGGGGGACGTAGACGGTTCGCCAGAAGGTGGCTGTGATGGTTGTGTCGGCTTCGATCATGATGGTGAGCGGGTTGGTTGTCCCGGTGGAATCGCCACTCCAGCCGATGAAGGACCAGCCCGGATCGGCGACAGCGGTCAGCGTGATGGGCTGATCCGGGAAGTAGGCGTCTTCCCAGGGCGTGCGCAGGATGGAACCGTCGCCCACGGCTGTAGTCGTGAGCACGTGGGCCGTCCCGATGGTGTTGAGCCAGGCATTGGTGCGGACGGGGACCTCCGTATCAAAGACGATATCCGCCTGATTCGAGATCTGGGTGCCCGAGGCGAGGCCGGCGTCCGCCATCACCATGAAGCTGACGCGACCCTCCCCACGGCCCGTCTCATCGTTGGGCGGCAGGAACCCCGCCAGCGGATCGTCGGGGAACTCGCCGGTCTCGGGATCCAGCGTGGTCATGACGACGGTGAATGCGCCGGTGGCGTGGTCGAGGTCGGCGATGACCTCCACCTGCCAGGTCCTGGTCACCTCGGGCCGGTAGTCGGCGATGTCAACCAGCAGGTAGGCGCCGCCTATGCCGTCGATCACCGGCAAGACCTGGTCGCCAAAGGCGACTTCGGTGACGATCAGGCTGCTCCAGTCCAGATCGGCATCCAGTGTGTCGCTGATGACGACCTGTTGAGCGGGGGCCAGCGCTTCTTCCTTGTTCTCGAAGTAGATCGTGTAAGCCAGCGGGGTGCTACCATCGATCCAACGGGCAGTGCCAAAGCCCCGGGGACCGACCTTCTCGTTCGGGTCCCAGGCCCACACGTTCTCGGTCCAGGCCTCGTCGACCACGTCCAGCGCGCCGTCAGGCGGGTCGGGCGATTCGTCGGGTTCCTCGTAGTCCTCGAAGGCGTTGGGATTGGGTTTGTCCGGATCAATGGGTTCACACAACTCGGGCGGAATGGTCACCGGCAGCCGGAAGGAGGCGCCTGTTGCCGCATCGGCGCCCAACGCGCTCTGGAGCAGTGACCCGGCAGGTGGCAGGAGCTCGAGGCTCAGCGTGACCGGCGTGGACCAGGCCGTGCCGTTGAAGGTGGACGTGAGAAGCCGGGCCGCCTGACTGAAAGGCAACGCCGGATCATCCGTCCCCTGCGCCCAGACGACCGAGGGGGTGTCTCCCGTGAGGGCAAACGCCGGACCGTGGCCCTGGACTTCGCCCGTGGTCACGATCTGGGCTGAGGCCCAGGCGGCTCCGTCCCAACCCGCGGCATACAGCGTGGCGTCCTCGCTA
>JAXGUU010000416.1:0-3470 GCA_040774145.1 Anaerolineae bacterium | reverse complement strand
GATGTAGTCGAGGTCCACCGGCTCGACCGCGAACTCGCCCTCTGCGCCAGGGGCACGCAGCACGAGGTCGACGATGGCGCCGACATCCTTCATATACTTGAGCACCAGCGCCTCCTGCGGATCGACGGCGAGGAGCAGGGCCCTGGGCGCGCCCGTGGGCTGGCCCTCCTCATCGAGCTGGCGCACGACCGTCTCGATGGTGATGTTCTGCAACAGGGCGAACGTCACGGTCTCGGTCTCCTCCTCTTCCTCGCCCTCAGCGGTCACCGTCGCTTCGGTCTGCCGGATCGGCAGCAAGCCCGTCTCACGGTCGATGGGGAGCTCGTAGGAGAAGTGGAAGTCCACGTGGTCGCCTGCCTGGAGGACATTCACCTGGTTGATCAGGTCGCCCGCCGGGAAGGCCATCAAGACGTTCTCATCGGCCAGCACCAGGGCCATCCGCCCGCCTGGTGCGGTGACGTTCGGGTCGAGTATCCGTTGCTCGAGGACCAGCTCGCCCGGATAGAGGGCCACCAACGTGATCTTGCCCAGCACCTGGGCAACATCCTTGACCGCGCCTTCGGGGATGGTATCGACGGGCATCTCGCGGAGCTCCACGTCATCGGCGGTGAGGACCGCGTGGATGTCGACGGTCCGCGCCACGACGACGACGCTTTCCTGCGGCGTGAGGATCTCCTCGGCACGGAAGTCCTCCGCCGTGGCTCGGGAGAGGGCGATGAAGGCGACGCCGCCGGCAAGAGCCGCCACGACGACGCCCGCGATAAGCCATAGGAACCCACGTAGACGCCCCATCGTATCCTCCTTGGGTATCAGTCCACCGCACGCTCGGTGAACATCGTAGTCACTGTGCGCAAATCCATCGTCTGCCTGCCGGCCAGGATCTGCACAATTGGGCCGGTGAGGAAGCGGTACTCATAGGTGACACTGACCTGGATCGTGCTGGAGAGCGGTCCGTTGTTGGTCAACGTCGGCGTAATGGTCAGATTGCCGGTCAGGCCGCGCGTCCAGCGCTGGACCTCAGGCTTCAGCTTGCTGGGCGTGCCGCTGAAGAACGGGGGGCTTCCCGAGAAGTCCGCGGTCGTGGCGATGAACGTCTGGATCTCGGTGTTGTTCGGATGGATGGCACCGTAGCGCGCGATCTCACGACCCACATTCGCTGTGGTGTTGTAGGCGAAGACCGCGATGCCGAACTCGATGATCCCGAAGAGAATAGCCAGCAAAAGAGGCAACAACAGGGCGAACTCGACCAAATCCTGTCCGCTCTCCGAAGGCCACGACCTGCATCGTTGTCTGCCCATGTCCGGTATTCCTCGTCTCTTCGCCCGCCAATAGTGGCCATCGGTGCCTCAGGCTGCTGCCAGCGGCCTTGCCACTCCAGAAAGAAGCACCCGGCTTCCTACTCACGATACGTATGCCATCGGACAACTGCGCCGAGTCCCGGTTGTGCTACGATGCAGGATTGTGTTGTGGGAATCCGTGATTCAACACTCTAGCCATATTCTAAACCTAAGCCCTGGAATGTCAACGAGACTTAGGTCAAAGTTGTGTTGCGGTTAGGGGTCGGTTCGGGGGCCGGATCCGTTGACCGGTGTATGATCTGGCTTACACTTCGGGTGCTATTCCCGCCCACGGAGGTGACGGCATGGGCGACATGGCGCGGTGGCGCCACTGGACGCATTTCACGATTGCTGCGGAGTTGCCTGAACGCCACTGGGGTACCGGCGGCGCGGCGGTGGGTGACTTCGACGGCGATGGCGACGTTGACCTCGTCTCGAAGGTGTGGAACGCCGACGGCCCCGGCTACCACGTCGATTTCTGGCGCAATGACATTCGGACGGGATAGGAGGTACGCCTTGGACACCATCCGCAACGCAGCTTACGTGACCCCCTCGCCGCGCCAGGTGGCGTGGCAACGGCTGGAGTTCTATGGCTTTGCCCACTTCGGCGTGAACACCTTCACGAACCGGGAATGGGGCGAGGGGACCGAGGATCCGGCGATCTTCAACCCGACTGACCTGGACGCCCGGCAGTGGGTGCAGGCGTTCAAGGCTGCGGGGATGCGCGGCCTGATCCTCACCGCCAAGCACCACGACGGCTTTTGCCTCTGGCCCAGTGCCCATACGCGCCACTCGGTCGCATCGAGTCCGTGGCGCGGCGGGAAGGGCGACGTCGTCGCTGAGGTGGCGGCAGCCTGTCGTGAGGGTGGGCTCGCGTTCGGCGTCTACCTCTCGCCGTGGGATCGCCACGAACCAAGGTATGGCGATAGCCCCGCCTACAATGCATTCTACCTGGCCCAGCTTCGTGAGCTGCTGACCGGCTATGGACCGCTGTTCTCGGTCTGGTTCGATGGCGCGTGTGGTGAGGGGCCCAATGGCAAGCGCCAGGTCTATGACTGGGAGCGCTACTACGCCCTGATCCGTGAGTTGCAGCCTGACGCTGCCATCAGCATCATGGGGCCCGACGTGCGCTGGGTTGGCAACGAGGCAGGGCGCAGCCGCGAGAGCGAGTGGAGCGTCGTGCCGGCATCGCTGCGAGACCGGGGCAGGATTGCCGGGGCTTCACAGCAGGCAGAGTCAGAGCCGCCGATCCATGGCCGCGAGGCGGACCTCGGCAGCCGAGCGCGAATCGCAGGCGTGCGGAACCTGGTCTGGTACCCCGCCGAGGTCGACACGAGCATCCGTCCCGGGTGGTTCTATCACCCCGAGGAGGATGACAAGGTCCGCTCGTTGGAGGAGCTGCTGGCCATCTACTACGGGGCGGTTGGGGGCAACGCTACGCTGTTGCTCAACGTGCCGCCGGACCGCCGTGGGCTGATTCACGAGGCCGACATCGCGCGGCTGACCGCGGTGGGGGATGCCCTACGGCGCACCTTTGCGACGGATCTCGCCGACGGCGCGCGGGTCACTGCCAGTGCGACGCGCCAGCCCGAGGCGCGCCACGGCGCCTCTGCCGTGCTCGACGGCGATCCGGACACTTTCTGGATGGCGCCGCCCGGTGAGACGACGGCCACACTCACGCTCGAATGGCCGGGCTCGCGCACCTTCGACGTCATCTCGCTGCAGGAAGCCATCACGCGCGGGCAGCGCATCGAGCGCGTGTGTGTCAGCGCAGAGGGCGATGACGGCGTCTGGCGCCCCGTCGCCGAGACCACGACCGTGGGCCACCGGCGCTTACTCCGCGTCGCGCCCGTCACGGCTCGCCGCGTGCGCATCGAGATCCTCGAATCCCGCGAATCCCCAACCCTCGCCACCGCGGGCTTTTACAAATCCTGATTCCGTCTCCCTCCCTCCGCAGCTTCCGAGCGGCGGGGGGAGGGCTGGGGAGGGGGGTCTGCGCGCAGCGGGCAGCGCGGGCGCGGAGGCGCGGACCCCCCTTTGTGTTTCCCCCCAGCCCGCGGACGGGCCGGGGGGAAAGCAGAGATTGTCTCCCTCCTTCCGCAGCTTCCGAGCGGCGGGGGGAGGGCTGGGGAG
>JAXGUU010000415.1:0-3470 GCA_040774145.1 Anaerolineae bacterium | reverse complement strand
CTGGGAGGAACGACGATGTTGGGCCCGTGGTGGGTTGCGGGCGTCTACATCGGGAGCCTGTGCGCGTTCGCGGGCATTACGCTCTTTGCTCTGGGCGCCACGTCCAACTACATGGTCTCGCTGTTTTACAGGAACCCGATCCGCCAGGGGCTGTTCGGGCGCCCCCTGCTTCGGCGCCCGCTGGAGCGACATTTCGCGTGGATGGGCGTCGTGGCTGCGTTGATCGGGCTGGCGATCGGCGTGGTGAGCCTGGCCCTGGGCGTCAGGGGATGGACGATCGAGCGCCTCTGGTTCTACTTGTTGGGCTCGGCAATGGCGATGATCCTGGGGATCCAGTTGGTGGTTTTCGGCGTGATGACGCGCGTTTTGGCCGAGCTGAGCCATCGAGAGTCCCAGATCGATCTCGACATGGTTGGCAAGCCGTGTGAGTTGCGTGCGGCGACGGCCCCCGAGCCGCGGCCGGCAGAATCAGCTTTGGGAGCGTGAGATGAACAGAGAGGAACATCCGAAGGCCCGCAGCGTAGAGGCACACATCGACGCGCCGCACATACCCGAGGTCGCAGCCCTGGGGCTGAACGATGCGTTCGGCGTCGACGTTCTGCTGGTCAATCCGCCTTCGCCCAACCGCGATCCCTACATTCGCGATATCCATCGCGTGGGGCGCAACAGCCGCGAGGGCACGATCTGGCCGCAGACCTCGCTGGCCCAGTTGGCGGCGATGTTTGGCGAGGAGACCCGCATCCGGGTGGTCGATTGCATTGGTGAACGGATTGCGTGGCCGCAGTTCGAGCAGCTCCTCGTGGCCGAGAGGCCGCGGTACTACATCACGCAGGCGACCGCTCCCACGATCACGAACGACATGCGGGGAGCGTTCCTGGCCAAGTCACTGGGCGCGACAACCATGGCCATTGGTACCCACGTGAGCCCGGCGACCGAGGCGACGCTCACGGCCTATCCCGCGCTTGACTTCGCCATCCGTGGCGAGCCCGAGGAGACGGTGCGGGAGCTGGTCGATGCGCTGGAGGCGATCCGACGCCGGACCGGCAGTCAGACGCCAGGGTGGCGGTCCGAGCCGGAGGCGCTGGCGCACGTGAAGGGCATTGCCTACCTCCGCGATGGCCAGATGGTGGCCACGGCGGACCGGCCTTTCATCGCGGATCTGGACACGCTGCCCATCCCACGCCACGAGCTGCTCCCGCTGAAGGCCTACAAGCTGCCGATCGTGGCGGGGCGTTATACGTTTGTGGTGACAAGCCGGGGATGTCCGGCCGGTTGCCGGTTCTGCATCAAGCACGTGACCTATCAGAATACCTATCGCTTCCGCTCGCCGGAGCACATCATGCGCGAGGTGGAGAAGCTCATTGAGCTCGGCACGACCAACATTCACTTCGAGGCCGACCTGTTCACGATCAACCGCGATCAGGTGATGGGACTCTGCCAGGCGCTGATCGATCGCGGCAATCCGATCCGCTGGACGTGCAACAGCCGGGTGGACTTCGTGGATCCGGAGATCCTGCAGATGATGGCGCGCTCGGGTTGCTGGATGATCGCCTGGGGCATCGAGTCGGGCTCGCCGGAGATCCTGCAGCGCGTCCGCAAGGGTATCCAGATCGAACAGGTAGAGCAGGCGCTGCGTTGGGCCAAGGCTGCCGGCATTCGCAACTACGGTTACTTCATCATCGGCCTGCCCGGAGAGACTCACGAGACGATCGACCGGACGATTGCCTTTGCCAAGTCGTTGCCGCTGGACTTCGCGCTCTTCCACATCGCCGTGCCCTATCCGGGAACCCCCCTCTGGTTCGAGGCGCTCGAGCAGGGGTGGCTGCGCGTGAAGCGGTGGGAGGACTTCGATATGTACAACTCGGGCGTGCTGGAGTACCCCCACCTATCGGCTGCGGAGCTGCAGAAGGCGGCGCAGCGGGCGGCGCGGGAGTGGGCGCTGCGGCCCGGCCCGATGTGGACGTTCATCAAGGAGATGCGGCACCTGGACACGATGGCTCAGTGGGTGCGCATTGGCGTTCGCCACGTGAGCTGGTTGTTCGGGCAGTCCTAGATAGCGGCATATGGCAAGTGACATGGGAAGTCGGTCCGGTGTGAGCCGCCGGGACAAGGTGATCCTGGGTGCTATCCTGGTCGTCGCGGTGTTGCTACGCGTGGGTGTGGCGCTCTATCTGGGCGATGTGGTCGATGCGCCGCCGCTATTGACCGATCAGCGCTCGTACCATGCGTTGGGCGCGCGGCTTCTGGAGGGGCACGGGTTCAGCTTCGCCAAAGCGTGGTACCCGTTCACGCCGGCTGATACACCGACGGCCCACTGGTCGTTCCTCTATTCGCTCATCGTCGCGGGCGTATACGGCGTCTTCGGGATTCACCCGCTGGCGATGCGGTTGGTGCAGGCCGTGGTGGGAGGTGTGCTGTTGCCGCTTGTCGTCTATAGGCTCGGGCGGCGCATCTTTGAGCCGGTCACGCGCGAGGCGCAGGGCGACCGAAAGCGTGATGGGTCGGCCTCGACCGTCGCCCCGTTGGCGGCTGCTGCCCCACCGGCTGCAGCGATCTCGCTGGCCGCAGCGGCCCCGCTGGCCGCAGCGGCCGTGACCGCGGTCTACGGGTATTTCGTGCTCTATGCGGCGACCCTCATGACCGAGACGCTGTTCATCACGGTCCTCGTATGGTCGCTCGAGGTCTCCCTGGGCGTTGCACGGGCGTTGGGCAAGGGGCAGCGGGTGCAACGATCGCAGACGCTCCAGTTGGGCCTCAGCCTGAGCCTGGGGACGTTGTTGCGCCAGTCGCTCTTGCCGTGGGTGCCCGTGCTCTTCCTCTACCTGGCCTGGGTGGCCTGGCGGCAGCGTGTGCTTGGGGCGGCGGTTCGGGTTGCAGCCGTGGTCGGGGTGATGCTTGCCGCTGCCATCCTGCCCTGGACCTATCGCAACACCCGGGCCTATGGGCAGTTCCTGTTGCTCAACTCCAACACCGGATATGCGATGTACTCGGGGCAGCATCCTATGCACGGCACGCGCTTCCGCGAGTTCGATGCGGCCCCATTGCCGGAGGATCTCGCGTGGGGCAATGAGGCGGCCATGGATGGGCAGCTTATGGCGTTGGGCGTCGAGTTCGTGTTGGATGACCCGGGGCGCTATCTTCTGCTGAGCCTGAGCAGAGTCCGGGCGTTCTTTGAGTTCTGGCCGACGCCCGACACGACCCTGATCCACAACCTCGGCCGTGTGGGGTCGTTCGGGCTGTTCTTGCCATTTATGCTCTACGGACTCACCCTGGGGGGCCGCGAGCGCGCCCTGGTGCGGACGAACGGCCTGCTATTCCTGTTTGCGGCATTCTACACGGTGCTGCACGTGATGACGTGGGCGATGGTCCGGTACCGGCTCCCGGTGGACGCGGCGATGATCCCCTGGGCTGGATGGGCGCTGGCTGACCTGGGTAACCGGGTTCTGGTACGTCTGCGGCGTGGCTCACCT
>JAXGUU010000414.1:0-3485 GCA_040774145.1 Anaerolineae bacterium | reverse complement strand
CGGCCCGCGGCTCCTGAATGCCGATGGCTCAACGCAGTCGTCGCGACGTCGCTTCCCCACCCTCCCCATCCTCTTCCTCGAAAGCACCTGGCTGCAAGGGCTCCTGCCGCGGAGCGCACTCGCACGCTACTATGCCCAAGACCTTCCGGACACACGCGAACAGGATGTGGACTGGATCACCGGAGCGGCGATGCTGGTACGACGGGAGGCAGTTGACCAGGTCGGCTTGTTCGATGAAGGCTACTTCATGTACTCCGAGGAGCTTGACTGGTGCCGCCGGTTCCGCGAAGCCGGATGGAAGATCGCCTACACGCCGAGGAGTGAGATCATCCACTACGGCGGGAGGAGCAGCGAGCAGGTGACCGCTTCGCGTCACATCTACTTCCAGAGCAGTAAGGTGCGCTACGCGCGCAAGGTCCACGGCGTCCTGACCGCCGAGGTCCTGCGCCTGTGGCTCCTAGCGCAGTACCTGACGCAGATCGTCCTGGAGGGTGCCAAGTGGATCGTCGGCCATCGCCGCGAGCTCCGGGCCGCGCGCGTGAAGGCCTACCTGCGTGTGATGAGGAGTCGACTCCGATGAGCGATCAGTGTGGTTGTCACCCGCGGAGTCCCCGCCGCGGATTGAGGCGCACGCTGACAGTCCTGGCACTCATCGTCTTGGTGTTGGTGGCAGCCTGCTCATCCGGCGGCGAGACACCTGCCGCGACCACCTTTTCCGGCGATGAGGCGTACGCCTGGGTGGAGGCACAGTGCGACTTGGGCTATCGCATCCCCGGTACCGCTGAGCACTGGGCCGCCGGCGATCTCATCATCGAGCAGCTTGATGCCCTTGGCTGGGAGGTACGTGAGCAGACGTTCGACTATATGGGCGTCACAGTGCGTAACCTTCTCGCCTGGGCAGGCGACGGGCCGGCGATCCTGTTGGGCGCCCATTACGACACCCGCAGTTCCGCCGATGAGGAGGACCCTAGCGTCCCGGTCATGGGAGCCAACGATGGTGCCAGTGGCGTCGCGGTCTTGCTTGAGCTGGCGCGTGTGCTGAACGTGGAGCAGACCGACGGGCGCGTGTATCTCGCCTTCTTTGATGCCGAGGATGGCGGAAGATTGGACGGCTGGGACTGGATCGTCGGCTCGAGCTATATGGCGGCCCGCTGGGGAGAAGACGGGGAGACACCCCTTGACGCTATGGTACTCGTGGACATGATCGGCGATCGCGGCCTCCAAGTCTACTACGAGCACAACTCGGATCCCCATCTCAGCAGGGCGATATGGCAGACGGCGGATAGCTTAGGTTACAGCGCGTGGATCATCCCGGAGCTCAAGTACGCGATGCTCGATGATCACATCCCCTTCGTGCAGCGAGGTATCCCTTCCGCGCTGATGATCGACTTCGACTATCCCTACTGGCACACCACGCAGGACACCCCCGACAAGGTCGCGCCCGAGAGCCTCGAGATGATCGGTCATACGCTCCAGGTCTGGCTCGAGAACGGACGCCCCTTCGGGCCGGCTGTTGACGTGACCGTCCCCTAGCCCCTTCCCTGAGCTGCACCATCACCGACAGCCCGCTCAGCCCTCAAGTCATATCGAGCCAGTTGGGCCCGATCTCCACATCCACCTTGAGAGGCACCGCTAACGCCACCGCGTTCTCCATCGTCTCTCGCACCAACGCTGTCGTGGCCTCGACCTCAGACTCAGGCACCTCGAGCACCACCTCATCGTGGACCTGAAGCAGCATCCGCGATTCGAGAGCCGCCTCCTTCAGCGCCCCGTGCATGCGAATCATCGCCAGCTTGATGATATCGGCGGCACTGCCCTGGATCGGCGTGTTGATCGCCATACGCAGGCTGGCTTGGCGATCACGTGATCCGGCTTGGCTGCTCAGCGTCAGTTCGGGGAAGAAGCGCCGCCGGTGAAGCAACGTCTCGACGTACCCCTTCTGCGCCGCGTCCTCCTGAATCCGGTCCATATAGGCACGCACGCCCGGAAAGCGCTCGAAGTAGCGATCGATGAAGGCCTGGGCCTCATCGACCGAGAGGCCCAGCTGGCGGGCCAGCCCATAGGCGCTCTGCCCGTAGATCAGGCCGAAGTTCACGGCTTTGGCGATGCTGCGCATCTCATAGCTGACGTCCTGCAGCGGCACACCGTAGACGGCGGACGCTGTCGTCGCGTGGATGTCCTCGTCGCGCTCGAAGGCCTCGATCAGACCTGGATCACGAGAGACGTGAGCCATCACACGCAGCTCAACCTGCGAGTAGTCGGCACCCAGGAGCACCCAACCCTCCTCGGCAACGAAAGCACGCCGCACCCGGCGTCCCTCCTCGGAGCGAATGGGGATGTTCTGTAGGTTAGGGTTATTGGACGAGATGCGTCCGGTCACCGTGCCGGTCGGATTGTAGGACGTATGCACGCGTCCGGTGCGCGGGTTAACCATCTCCGGCAGCGCGTCCACATAGGTGGATTTGAGCTTGGTCAGCTCGCGGTAGCCGAGGATATCCTCAATAATCGGGTGTTCTCCCTGCAATCCCTCGAGTACGCTGGCACGGGTTGAGTAGGTGCCGGCCTTCGTCTTGCTCGTGCCGCGCGTCGGCAGCCCCAGGCGCTCGAAGAGCACTTCAGACAGCTGCTGTGTTGAGTTGACGTTGAACTCCCCACCCGCATGCCGATAGACGCTCTCCTCCAGTTCCGACAACCGCTTGGACAATTCATCGGAGAGAGCCGCCAGCCACGTGACGTCGAGGGCAATGCCAGTGAGCTCCATCTCCGTGAGGACAGGCAGGAGAGGCATTTCGAGCTCGCGGAAAAGCTCATACTGCTCCTGCTCGCGCAACTCGTCTCTCAGCAACTCCGCCAGCCGGAAGGTGAGATCGGCATCCGCGCCGGCATAGGGCGTCACCTTGGCAACCGGCACCTCCGCCATGGTGATCTGATGGCGCCCCTGACCAATCAGCTCGGTGATCTCCGTCATCTGAACCCCCAGTCGTACCCAAGCTTGGTTCTTCAAGCCCAGACCCGCATCGGGGTTCAGCACCCATTCTGCGACCATCGTGTCAAAGAGTGGGCCACGGACCGGCAGGCCGGCAAGGGCCAGCACTTTCATGTCATACTTGAGGTTGTGCCCCCGCTTCTCAATCTCGGGATCGGCGAGTAGGGTGCCCAGGGTGTCCGCGATGTCCGACAGTGACACGACGGCGTCGCCCGGTGGAGCCATCACCGGAATGTACCATCCCGCCTCCTCGCGATCCGTCACCGAGATGCCCACGAGGTCGGCAGCAACGGCGTCCACGCCCGTCGTCTCTGTATCAATGGCTAGGCTGGAGGCCCCGGCTAGCCGCTCAACAAGCGCCCGGAGCGCATGAGAGTCGGCTATCGTCTGATAGCTACCCTCCTCGACGGGCAAGGATATGGCGGCGTCGGCCTGGGCAGCGCTGATGTCGTCACCAAACAATAGCAGTTGCTCACCATCCTGAGCCGCCTCCGGTTCG
>JAXGUU010000413.1:0-3488 GCA_040774145.1 Anaerolineae bacterium | reverse complement strand
GGCAGGATCAGGGCCCAGTCATCGTGGTCCATCGAGCCGATGATGTCCTGCTTTTCGCGGGTCTGAGCGAGTTTGGTCTCGCGTAACTGATCAATACGTTCCTGATACGTTAATGTCTTCGCCTGAGTCACTACAGCCATTATGCGTGTCCTCCCGATCTGCGTTGATGTGGAGCCTTGTGGTTTACAGGTTAAGTATACTCTCAATAGCAATAAACGGCAACCCGCAGGGCGCCGTCACGACCGTACTTTGGTCGAGTCCTTGGTTGTAGGTACCTCACGTCGATGGGCGTTCACCTCCTTCATATTCAGTTGATAGCCGAGTCCCGGCAGGTCGGAGAGTTGAAGTATGCCACGGTGCAGCGGCTCTCGCG
This sequence comes from Anaerolineae bacterium, assembly GCA_040774145.1. GTDB lineage: Bacteria > Chloroflexota > Anaerolineae > B4-G1 > SLSP01 > PWVB01. The sequence goes on along the minus strand of JAXGUU010000413.1, from coordinate 3,115 downwards.
GTGTGATCAGATCCGCACGCCAGTCAACTTCGCCCCAGGCGACCTCCAGGATGAGGAAGTTGGCGAGGGTGCTCGCGACGTGGGCGGTCGCGATGGTTGCCACCGGTCCGGAAGGATTGTGGGGCGCGATGAGGAGCTGGTTCAGACGGGCTGCGTCGGCGATGGCCTTGAGCTCAGCGAGACCGCCGCAGTGCTTCACGTCGGGCATCAGGACATCCACGACGCGTTCCAACAAGAAGGGCCGGAAGCCCTCCACGGCGAAGACGCTCTCAGCGGAAGCCGTGGGCATCGGGACGTTGTGCGTGACGTGGGCGAGCTGATCGGGGAAGGTGTGCCGCACGGGCTCCTCATACCAGAGGAGTGCGCAATCCGCGAGCTCACGTCCCACCTGAATCGCCTCGGAGGCCTCCATGCGTCCGTGACAGTCGACCGCCAGGTCGATGGCGGGACCGATGGCCTCGCGCACGGCGCGTACCCGCGCCACGCCTGGCTGCCACGCCGCCTCGGGTCCGGTGCGCACGTGATCACGCATGCGGAGTTCATCGAAGGGCGCGAGTTTGACGGCGCCAAAGCCCTCGGCAACCGCAGCCTGTGCCGCGCGGGCAAAGCCCTCCGGCGAGCGGTCGCGGACGTGGCGGTTGATGTTGGCGTAGAGACGGATCTCCTGGCGCAGCGCACCGCCGAAGAGCGCGTGGATGGGCACCCCGAGGTGTTGCCCCAGAATGTCCCAGAGGGCTTGCTCGATAGCGCTGAGCGCCGTATGTGTGATGCGTCCACCTTGCACGCCGGCGAGGCTCTCCCATAGCTCGCGGATCGCCAGCGGCGACCTGCCGCGGAGGCGCGACTCGAAATCCCTCAAGGTCGCTACCAGGAGCGCGTCATTCAGGCTATGGCTGGCCTCTCCCAGCCCTGTGATCCCCGCGTCGGTATGGACAAGCACGAAGACCCAGTCGCCACGGTCAGTGACCGCAACGACGATGGGCTCGATCCCCGTGATCTTCATCGTGTCGCCTCTACGCCGGTTCCTGATCGGCGTGATCCGCGAGGCTCTCGAAGAGCGAATCGGCCACCTCAGCAGCGATGAAGACGATGGCGCCGGCACGACTCAGTGTGAAGAAGATGCGCGACACGTCGAAGAGAACGTGGATTGAGGCGCAGGCGGCGGCGATGAAGAGAATCGCCCACTTGCCGATGGCGAGAGGGTCCTCGCCAGACTGTGTGGCGCTCACCACAAGGTAGCCGGCGAAGAGCGTCAGCAGCGGGTAGAGCACGTGCCAGATGTAGGGAATCCGGTTCAGCCAGCCCTTGACCGGCGTCAGCAGGATGACGGCGAGCAGGAGTAGGCCAACGAGGATGATGGTAGGGCGAATGGTTGGAGTGCCGGTTCGGGCTTCACCTTCGGTCATCTCTAGTCCCCTTTCTGCTTGGAATCTGTATGGGATAGCTCATCGGGTGAGGCGGAGAGGATCTGGGACGCGACCTCCGCCGTCACGTCACGGTAGTGCTGGTCCCCGAAGAGCCAGACGTGGATCAGGTAGGTGCGCAGCCAGTAGATGCGCCACCGTTGCAAGTAGCCGGGGCGGAGGGGGCGGTGTGCGGTGTAGGCGTCAAAGAAGCTGTCCCAGCGACCGTTGAAACTGCGCAGGTAGGCCAGCTCCATCTCCACATCGGCGTATTGCGAACCGGGATCGACGAGGCCGGAGAGATGCCAGCCGTCCTCTGCCTCGTGGACGATGACGTTGGCGGCCCAGATATCGCCGTGGATCAGGGTTGGGGTCCCCTGCGCCTGCAGCACCTGCGGCGCCAGCTCGATGGCCCGGTCGATATCCGCCAAGACGGCGGCGGAGAGACGGGCGTCGATCTCGGGCTGCGCGCGGATGGCGTGCAGGTCGGGCATCAGGATATCGACCCAGGCCGGCGACCCGGCCTCGTCGATGGCGCCGAAGGTCGGGCGCGTCTGACCGTGGAGATCGACGAGGGCTGCGGCGAGCTCGCGCTCCACGCGCTCGCGATGCTCCTGTGACAGCTCAACCTCTTGCAGGCTCGTGCCGGGCAGCGTCTCCAGGAGCAGGAAGGTGTAGGGCACGAGCTGAGCCTGATCGTCGACGAGATAGACCTCGGGGCAGGGGAAACCGGTTCGGTGGAGATGGCGCAAGATGCGCGCCTCTGCGTCGAACCCAGACCCCGGCCGGTTGAGTTTGATGACGGCGGTGTAGGGTGCGCGGTCGAAGCGCAGCCTCAACACCGTGTTGATCATGCCGCCGCTCAACGGCTCAATGGCGGTACAGCGCACAGGCTCGGCACGGCGTGTGCGTTGTCCCAACCACGCCGTGAGGATCTCCTCCGCTTGCGAGGTCGTCAGCTGCAGGTCGGTCTGTAGGTTGAACACTAGATGTCCAGGACGAGGCCGTCGTAGGCGACGGCGACGTCGTGCTCCCCATAGCGCTCGACCAGTTCGTCGTGCGTCAGCCCGCCGTTATGTGAGAAATGGTGCGCCACCAGTGAGGTCGTCCCCGGCACGAGGATACCCTCCTTGATCATGCGCTCACGCGTCGCCCAGAACTGAGCTATACCGTGGTGGGCTTCGCCCCCCGAGCCCAAGCCGGACGTGGCGTCGAGGACGATCAGATGCATCGGCGCCAGTGAGCGCAGGAGCTCCCACGCAGCTTCGTGATGGGGCCCTGTGTCGGTCGAGTAAAAGAGTCGCCGGCCCGCCCGCTCGATGACATAAAGCAACGGTTCCAGCATGCCGCCGCCGTGCGTGGCGGGGATCGCCGTGATCGTGTAGGGGCCTGCGGTCCAGCGGTCGCCCGCCGTCACCGCCTGCCACGAGAAGTGGGCAGACTCCGCCAACTCAGGCGTGATGTCGCTGAGCGCATCGGCGGGGCCGTAGATGGTCAGGGGCGCCATCTCCGTCGGCGTGAAGCCGGGCTTGCGCCAGTAGAGGTTCTGCGGCAGCCAGTGATCCGAGTGACAGTGGGTAGAACTCATCTCAAAAACAGTGTTTCAGCAGAATGATGATGCAGCCCAACTGGGCGAAAGCGAGGTAGTTCTCGGCATGCCGCTCGTAGCGCACCACCAAGCGCCGGTAGTTCTGCAGCCAGGCGAAAAGCCG
>JAXGUU010000412.1:0-3504 GCA_040774145.1 Anaerolineae bacterium | reverse complement strand
GATCCATCTGGGTACCCAGTATTACCGTCCGCCCTTCCCCAACAGCCGCTATTGGGAGGACGACATCAAGCAGATGGTCGACTCGGGGCTGGACACGATCCAGCTCTGGGTCGTCTGGGCATGGGTCGAGGCCAAGCCCGACGAGTTCCGGTTCGATGACTACGACCGGCTGGTGGCGCTGGCTGACAAGCACGGTCTCAACGTGGTCCTGAGCACGATCGCGGCCATCCATCCTTACTGGATCCACCGCGTGGTGCCCGGGAGCGAGATGGTGGACAACTTCGGGCACCGAGTGGTGTCGTCGAACCGCGGAGAGGTCCATTTCGGGCTGACGCCGGGTGGCTGCTTCGACCATCCCGGTGTCTGGGAACGGATGAAGCAGTTCCTCACCACGACGGTGACACACTACCATACGGCAGGCAACCTGCTGGGGTGGGACGCATGGAACGAGCTGCGGTGGAATGTGCAGGCCGATGGCCTGGTCTGCTACTGCGACTACACGCTCAACCGTTATCGGTCGTGGCTGGAGGGCAAGTATGGGGGGCTCGAGGGCCTCAATGCGGCGTGGCAGCGGCGCTACACGTCGTGGGATGACGTGCGCCCCGGGAAGGCGCCCGATCGACCCTACACGGAGATGATGGCGTTTCAGGACTTTATCGCGTGGCGCTCGGTGCAACATGCCTACGATCGCTACGGCGTGATGAAGGCGATCGACGCGCAGCATCCGGTGACGGTGCACGGCGCACAACCCACGGTGCTCCACGGCAGCGACAGCTATCCTCACGCGACGGCCCTGCACCGCGGGAACGACTGGGGTTTCTCCGACCGCATCGACGGCATCGGGACCTCCAGCTTCCCTTTGTGGGGCGGGATCGAGATGGATCGCGCGCAGTTCATCAACCGCATCGATTACTCATCCTCGGCACGCCAGGTCAAGCGGCTCTGGCTCAGCGAGCTGCAGGGTGGACGCTCCAACATCGGCTTCAGCGTGGCTCAGAGCGTCGATGCAGCGTCGCAGCAGAGCTGGGTGTGGACCGGGATCTCAGCGGGCGCGGACGCGATCCTCTTCTGGTGTTGGCGCGACGAGGTCTTCGGGCGTGAGAGCACGGGTTTCGGACTCGCCAGCAACGATGGTCTGGCGTCCGAGCGGCTTGCGGCCATGCGCAAGACCGGGGCAGTGCTTCGCAACCATGGCGAGCTGCTGCGAGCGTACGAGCCGGCGCCGGCGCAAGTGGGCATTCTCTTCAGCCCGCAGGCTGACTATCTCTACTGGTCGCAGGACGGCACCGCGCTGACCCCCCTGCGTGCCATCCAGGGATATAGCCGCGCGCTGGTTCGCCAGGCCATCCCCTATCGTATCATCGAGGAGAACCACCTCGATGAGCTGACCGGGCTCAAGCTCCTGATCTTGCCGCGGACGGTGGTGATGGATGCACCGCTTGCGGACGCGCTGACGGCCTTCGTCCGGCGGGGAGGGGTGCTCTTCTGTGAGTCGGAGGTGGGCGCTTTCGACTCCGCGGGCTTGTACCGGTACCCGGAGGACCGCGCCTTCGTAGGGGCCACGGGTGTCCGTGAGGTGGGACGTCGTCTGCTCGAGGGCGGCACGGTGACCCTGGCGCTGGATGGGCAAGCCTATGGGGTGCCCGCCGCGCAGTGGCTGACGCCGCTGGTCGAGGTGGGTCAGGGGGAGGCCGAATCGGTCTTGCTCAAGGAGGTGGCGCTGGGTAACGGGCGCATCCTCTTCTGTGGCACCTATCTGGGCGACGCCTACTTGCAGGCCAATCCAACGCATGCGGATGCGTTCGAGGCGTTCCTTCTGGCGCTGGCAACCCGGAGCGGGGTCGTGCGCCCGGCTGTGGTCGCAGACGTGACGCCGCCCGGCGGTGACTTCGTGCATGTCCGGTTCGGCGCGGCGCCGGGGCTGGGCGGGGCGCGCGCGCCGCGACCGCTGGCGTTCGTCTTTGCGCCCGATCCCGCGATGTCCGTCACGTTGAGGTTTCAGCCCGCTACCTTCGGCGCCCGGATGACCGAGTTGCTGAGTGGCAGAGAGATCGCCGTGGCTGAGGTCGCCGGGGGCCAGGAGATAACAGTGGGGCCCACGGAGTGGGGTATCGCGGTTCTGGTAGGAGACTGAAGTTGCAGCCGCTTTCAGAGCGTTGGCGTCGTCTGCTGCACGATCCTGAGCTCTGGACGTGGCTGCCTGCCGGCCTCGTCGGTAGCGTCACCGGCGGGGCCGGCGTTGCATGGCTGTTCTGGGGGTGGCCCAACCTGCTGGGGGGCGGTACGTGCTTTCCCCTCTGGCTCGTGCTGGGCGTTGTGGCGTTTGCCTTTGCGTGTGCCGCAGGGGCTGGGCTGGTCTTCCTGATCCAGTGGCTGGTCAAGGTTCTGCGGCGATTGAGGATGCCTCCGGCGCTCGCGATGTGGGAGCCGGTCGAGCCCGTGGCGGAGCTGGATCAGGGGATCGTCTCGACACCTGGCTGTGCCGTGGCGCTCTATATGCCGCTGATTTGCGTGTGCGGCGCCGTTGCGCTGGGCCTGGTGATCCTGGCCTTCTCGCAGGTGGCCTTCTGGCGGGTCGTCGGGCTGATGGTGCTGGGGCTGCCGTTCGGGCTGGCGATGGCGCGATCCGAGGGAAAGCGCCTACAGGCGCAAGGTGCGCCGCGCCAACGATAGTGCATCTGACAGCGTGCGTCCCTCTATCGCACGCGCTGAGCCGACCGACTGATGCTTGGCCAAACCCATATTCGGGGTTCGTCGTAACCGATTCATCGGTTCTGCCAGCGCCTGGCGAGCCGCCCGAACGCCTGAAGTCGTTACCACCAACCCCAGACGTCAGCTTGGCTGAGCAGTAGATCTCTGCCGCGCCCGGTGGGTGGTTGGTCGGCGGGTGGCTGCGGTCAGGGCGATCTTGCCCGCGTAGCTCACCTCAGCGAGCCGCAATCCCGCTCCTTGACCGAGCAGACGACCTGCATCAAGTGGTCGGCGGACGCGGGGACCGACGTCGTGTAGCCGCCGTAGGCGGCGGTGATCCGCATGCCGCGCTGTGCAAGAATCGTGCCGAGTTCGGCGAGCGTGTAGAGCCGGGTGCCGACCATCCCGTCCTCGGGAAAGTCGTCGCTCAAGGGCGTCAGAGGCTCGCCATAGGTGAGCACGTGACCGCGGTAGATCATACGCCGTGTGGAGTGTACCCAGCGGAAGTCCGCCAATGATAGGCTCTGGCTCCCGGCTTCCCAGTGGCGCTTGGGGAAGTGCTTCGCGGCGTGTGCCGCGCTACAGATGCCCATCACGTGCTTGCCGCCGGGCCTGAGTGCGTTCGCAATGACATCGAAGAGCCTGAGATTGTCCTCCTCGGTCTCAAAATAGCCGATCGCGCCATCCGCCATGTTGAGGACGACGTCGAACGCTTCGCGATAGTCCACCTGGCGGACGTCAGCGAGACCAAACTCCACGTTGTTGAGGTTCCGCTCCTGGGCAAGAAAGCGCGCTCGTGCGATGTAGTCTTCT
>JAXGUU010000411.1:0-3528 GCA_040774145.1 Anaerolineae bacterium | reverse complement strand
GTGCTCGAGCCATAGGTAGCCGTTCTTCAACGGTCCCTCAACGGGCACCTCTCCCGCGACGGGATCCACCCCTAGGAGATCCGCCAGGCCGAAAGTCTCGCGTCGGCAGCCCTCCTCATCGTAGCGCGAGCTCTCGAAGGTGGCAACGAGGCTTCCCCCACGCGCCACGAAGCCGCGCAACTCGTCGCACTGCGCCTCGGAAAGCGCCGCGATGTTCGGCAGGATCAGCACCTTGAACGGCGCCAGGTGCTCGGCATCCATCTGACGATCGTGCACCATCTCGAAGGGTATGCGCGCCTCCACCAGCGCCTGATAGACGCCGAGGATGGGGTCCTCGACCTTGGCCTGGGCCTCCGGTCCACCGTAGACCAGGGCGGTCTGTTGCGAGTAGACCACGCCGACATCCGCCAGCGGGATCCGATCGCGCCAGAGCTCGTCGTACTGCGCGTGCCAGATGTAGATGTCCTCCACCACCGGCAACCAGCGATCATCCCAGATCCGCCCGGCGAACTTCGTTAACCACGGACGCATCCCATTGGCGATGGCGTCTGCCACCCAGATGCGCAGCTCGGCCTCGCTCTGCACCGAGTCCTTCCAACGATAGCGCTCCTCAAGTCCTACGCTGAAAAGCGCCCCGATGGGCTTGCGACCAAAGGCCGCGCGGTACTCCTTACCGTTCTTCCCGGCGGCCCACGGCGCAGCGATGCCCTGGCGGGCCTGACGGTCGGCGAAAAGCACCGGGACCCGGTCGCTGAGGCCCTTCATGTCCAGGTCGCTGAGCGCGCCGCCGCCCGAGTTGGGGATGTAGCGGGCGTAGCTGCGCTCGGCGCGGATCGCCGCGTCCCACAGATCGGAGAGCTCAAACAGCCGGGCCTCGCGCCAGGTCGCGTAGGCACGCCACGATGGATCGTCAAGGTCGCGGCGGCGCGGCAGCTCGAGCCCCGTCGCCTCCCCGAAGTTGCGCCGGCAGGCGTCGCAGTAGCAAATGCCGTGGCCCGCCCAACGGTTGCTGAAGATGCCGTGGACGTCGTAGCGCCGCACGATCTCGCGGTGCACCTCGGTCATGAATTCGAAGTTGTAGGGACCCAACGCACAGGTGACCCAGGCATCAGGCATCGCCCAATGCCGTCGCGGTCTCCCCTCAGCATCGACCGCGATCCACTCAGGATGCGCCTCAAAGACGTCCTGATGGACCGCGTGGGGGTCGCTGCGCGCCAGGACGACCATATCCATCGAACGGCAGCCCTCGACGAGGGTGCCGAAGGGGTCGCTCTCGCCCATCCAGGCGCTGCGGTAGTGCAGGGGTAGCTCCGTGGGATAGTAGGCGATGTAGCCTCCCGCACTCAGGCAGGCACCCTGCGCCTGCACGCGACGGAAATAGTCCAGCCAGAAGTCCGGATCGAATGTTCCCGGGTCGTTCTCCACCAACGTCAACTGCGCCCATCTCAGTGGGATCTCAGGCCATCGTGCGTTATCCATCGTTGCTCTGCACTCCATAGGGTAAGAAGATCTCGTAGGTCTCGGGCGTGGCGTAGCCCTCGAACCGGCCCGGGACCAGGCCCGTGCCGCTGAGCGCTGCCGCTACCACCCCCTTGTTGAAGATCCCGACGTTCTCGTCGCCAAGATAGACCTCCACCGGCATCCAACGACACTCGAGGATCTCCGACTCCTGACGATGGATCTCCTCGCTGCAGGGATCCAGCCGGCAGATGAAGTAGATGTCGGACTTACCGAAGCGGTAGCCGTGCCAGTGCCGAAAGCCCATCAGGCTTACGAAGCGGGTCTCGATGCCGGTCTCCTCGAGCACCTCACGCCGGACGCCGGCGATAAGATGCTCTCCGGGCTTGAGCGCGCCGCCGGGTAGCTTGTAATAGTGGGGGCGCTGGTGGCGATGGACCCGCTCGACCACCACGAGCAGTTCGCCACGCCGGTTGACCACCACCCCGCCGGCGCCGATGTAGTGGGTCGCGTGCGGCGGGATGAAGGCCCCGGACGCCAGGGTGTAGGTCAGCATCGCGTGGTCGGGATCGGCATGGTGAAAGACGAAGCCGCGCCGCACCGCCACAGGGATCAGGTCGACATGCGACATCGGCACCTCCAACCAGGCGACACGATAGCCCTCCGCCCGCCAGGCCTCCAACGAGCGCGCGAGCTGCGACCCAAACGCCTCCGGCTCGGCGGGCAACGCCGCCGGATCGATCATCACGCCGCGGAAGGCATTCTCCGCGGCGCTCAGTACCTGCTCATGCACCCTTACAGCCACGTGCAGGGCACCAGACGGTCCTCGTCACGGTCCTGACCGTGACCGCCCTTCATCGTCGTCGACGGATCATCCACGATGTCGTGCTGCCCGTGATCCGCCAGGATGATGACGCCGTACCCCTCATCCTTGAGCGCCCCGCAGAGCCGCTGCAGGCGCCCGTCCGTCTCGCGCAGCATCGGGACCACCTCGGGCGACGAGGGCCCCAACTGGTGAAAGACGTCGTCGACCCGTCCCAACTGCGCGATCAGAAAGGCCGGCGCTTGCGCTTGAGCGATCTCGATCACCTTGTCGGCCACCAGGTCATCGCCCCCGGGCGGCGTAGTGCCGTCGATGTCGGCGTAGCGCGCCAGCAAGCGGCTCCCCGTGTAGCCTTCCAGGCCCACGGCGGCGCTCTGCCCACCCGCGCGGCGCACCACGTCGAAGAGCGTCTCACACTGAAAGTCATCCTCCTTGGTGGGCACGCCGTGCCCCTCAAGGTCGGTCCCGGTCACCATCGCGGAGAAGTTCACCGGCGTGATCGAGGGCATCACCGAGCGCAGGATCAGGCTACGCTCCGCGTGAAGCGACATAAGATAGGGCATCTCACCCTGCCACAGCGTCCAGGCAAACCAGCCGAAGGCATCGGGCGCCAGGACCGCCATCCGCGCGCGTCCGGCGAGGTCGCTCGCCACCTGGGAGATCGCCTCGCCCCTCGCCTGACCCGGCACCGGCAGCCCCAGCACCGCGCTCACCGTCGGTGCCACATCCATCATCGAGTAGATCATCGTCACGATTCATCACCTCCGGGCCTCAACACGCTCCCCAGCATAGCCCCAAGCCACCGAGTTGTCCAATCCCTGTAGCGCATGCCGCCGGCTTGCGCTTCCGCACCGGAGGCAACCGAGACGATTGCCCTACGCCCGTTCGACACCGTTGTAGCGCATGCCGCCGGCTTGCGCATCCGCCGCAGGCGGCAATCGAGACGATTGCCCTACGCCCGTTCGACACAGCTGTAGCGCATGCCTCCGGCTTGCGCTCCCGCGCCGGAGGCAATCGGGACGATTGCCCTACGCCCGTTCGACACAGCTGTAGCGCATGCCTCCGGCTTGCGCATCCGCCGCAGGCGGCAATCGGGACGATTGCCCTACGCCCGTTCGACGCCGCTGTGGCGCATGCCTCCGGCTGACGCATCCGCCGCAGGCGGCAATCGAGACGATTGCCCTACGCCCGTTCGACACAGCTGTAGCGCATGCCTCCGGCTTGCGCTCCCGCGCCGGAGGCAATCG
>JAXGUU010000410.1:0-3533 GCA_040774145.1 Anaerolineae bacterium | reverse complement strand
TCACCGTGGTGCTCGTGATCGTCTCGTCGGGCCTCGATGTGTTGGGCCCCTATCTGATGGGGCGCGCGCTGGATGTCTACGTGATGACGGGTGACCTGCTCGGTCTGGGGCGGATCTCGCTGGTGATGCTCGCGACCTACGTGGGTAGTGCCGCGATCTCATGGTTGCAGACCTATGTTATGGCCGGGGCCTCGCAACAAGCGGTGACCGATATCCGCAATGACCTGTTCGCCAAGCTCCAGATCCTGTCGCTACGCTATTTTGACCAGCGTACCCACGGTGAACTGATGAGCCGGCTGACCAATGATGTGGAGAGCGTCAGCGACGTGTTGACCTCCGGCATCACCAGCCTGCTTTCCAGCGTGCTGAGCCTTGTGGGTGTCGCGATCATGATGCTGTTACTCAACGTGCGGCTGGCGGTGATCACCCTCATCACCGTGCCGTTGATGGTCGCGCTGAGCCGCTGGATCGCCAAACACACGCGCACGGGATTCCGGCAGCGTCAGGCCTTCCTGGGCGACCTGAACGGTTTGATCGAGGAGACGATCACGGGCCAGAGGGTGGTCACAGCCTACAACCGCTCGCCCGCTGTCGTGGCGCGGTTCAAAGCGACGAACCAGGAACTGCGGAAGGCAGCCACGAAAGCGGAGGTCTTTGCCGGAGCGCTGCCGCCTGTCACGAATCTGGTCAACAACACGGGTCTGACCATCGTGGCATTGGCGGGGGGGGGGATGGCGGTTCGCGGCATCGCCACGGTCGGGGACATTGCCAGCTTCGTGCAGTATGCGCGTCGCTTTGGATGGCCCCTCAACGGCATCGCCAGTGTCTACAACTCGATCCAGTCAGCCATCGCCGGTGCCGAGCGCGTGTTCCGGATGCTGGACGAGACCCCGGAGCTGGTCGACGTAACTGAGGTGCGACCGCTTGACGTGGTCGAGGGCGACATCATCTTTGAAAATGTCTGGTTCGGCTACGAGCCGGGTTCACCGGTGCTCCGCGACGTCAGCCTACACGCACGGCCCGGACAGACCATCGCCCTCGTTGGGCCGACAGGGGCGGGCAAGACGACGATCGTCAACCTGCTGACCCGCTTCTATGATATCGACAGCGGGCGCATCTTGATGGATGGTGTGGACATCCGGGAGATCCGGATGGATGACCTGCGTCGGCGACTGGGTATCGTGCTGCAAGATACCTACCTGTTTGCCGATACCGTTAGGGAGAACATTCGCTATGGTCGGCTGGAGGCCACCGATGCCGATGTGGTCGAGGCGGCGCGACTGGCCAACGCCGATCAGTTCATTCGGCGATTGCCGAGAGGCTATGACACGCTGCTCTCTGAACGAGGCAGCAATCTGAGCCAGGGGCAGCGTCAGTTGCTGGCGATTGCGAGGGCGGTGTTGGCCGATCCGGCGATCCTCGTCCTCGACGAGGCGACCAGCAGTATCGACACCCGTACCGAGCGGACGATCCAGGAGGCGATGCTGCGGTTGATGCAGGGACGCACGAGCTTTGTCATCGCGCACCGGCTCAGCACCATCCGTGAGGCCGACCTGATCCTGGTCGTCTACGATGGCGAGATCGTGGAGCGGGGGACCCATCGGGCGCTGCTGGCCCAAGAGGGCGTCTATCACAACCTCTACCTCGCCCAGTTCAAGGGCCACCTGCATCTGGTGCCGGAGTTCGCCGGCTCAGGCACGTGTTAGCTATCTGTTAGGTTGGCGGTAGGACTCGGTGGGGTGCGTGCGCTAGACTGAGGGCTGAGGAGCAGGTTCATCAGCCACTAGGGAGGCATCGTGCACGCATTGCTTATCTATCCTGAGTTCCCGGACACCTTCTGGAGCTTCAAGCACGCGCTCGGATTCGTCGGGCGCAAGGCCGTATCCCCGCCGCTGGGGCTGTTGACGATCGCCCCGATGCTGCCCGAGGCCTGGGAGAAACGGCTGGTGGACCTCAACGTCGGCCCTCTCACCGAAGCCGATCTGGCCTGGGCTGACATCGCGCTGGTCAGCGCCATGACGGTGCAACAGGACTCGGCGCGGGAGGTGCTGGCGCGCTGCCGCGACGCTGGTGTGCGCACCGTTGTCGGCGGCCCCCTCTTCTCGACGGAGCCCGACAGCTTCGCCGCTGAAGTCGACCATCAGGTCTTGGGCGAGGCCGAGATCACGCTCGCGCCTTTCCTGGCTGACCTCGCCGAAGGCCGCGCCAAGCGGCTCTACACCACAGACGATCATCCTGAACTCAGCCGCACACCGGCGCCGGCGTGGGAGCTCGCCGATCTCAAATACTATGACTCGATGCCCCTGCAGTTCTCACGGGGCTGCCCCTTCAACTGCGACTTCTGCAACGTGACGGCGCTCTTGGGCCATCGCCCGCGCACGAAGTCGGCGGACCAGATCATCGCTGAGTTGGAGGCTCTCTATGCAGCCGGCTGGCGGCGCTCGGTCTTCTTCGTGGATGACAACTTCATCGGTAACAAGCGGGTGCTCAAGCGCGAGCTGCTCCCGGCCCTCATCGCGTGGCGCCGGAGCAAGCCGGGCCTCGCGCGGCGTGGTATGCCCTTCAACACCGAGGTCTCGATCAACCTGGCGGATGACGAGGAGTTGGTCGCCTTGATGCTCGAGGCCGGCTTCACCAAGGTTTTCGTCGGCATCGAGACACCGGATGACGAGAGCCTGGCGGAGTGCGGCAAGAGTCAGAACCGGAGACGGGACATGCTTGCAGACGTGAGGAAGCTCCATCGGGCGGGCATTGGCGTTCAGGCAGGCTTCATCGTCGGATTCGATAGCGACACGGCGTCGACCTTCGAGCGTCAGATTCAGTTCATCCAGCAGAGCGGCATCGTGACGGCGATGGTGGGCCTGCTACAGGCTCCGGCTGGCACGGCGTTGTATGAGCGGATGAGAGAGGAGGGGCGGCTGTTAGGTGAGTCCATCGGCAACAACGTCGATGTCGTCACCAATGTGCTGCCCAAGATGGGAATGGAGGCACTGCGGAGGGGCTATCGTCAGATCATGGCCCATATTTACGCGCCGAACCACTACACCGAGAGGGTGAAGACGTTCCTGAGGGAGTATCAGATGCCCAAAGTTGCCTCCCGGGTCACGTGGGTAGAGATCAGGGCCTTCATCCGTTCTATCTACGTCCTCGGCGTGAAGGACAAGGAGCGGCGCTACTACTGGGATCTGGTTCTCTGGACGCTGCTGCGCCGGCCGGCGTTGCTGCCGCAGGCGGTCACGATGGCGATCTACGGGTACCACTTCCGCACGATCACGGCGGCGCACATTCTGTGATGTGAGGGTGGGGCCACGCCACGCCGATATGCCCTGCGGTAGGCCCCATCCGCCTCAGAGCTGTCCCAGGTTGAGGGAGCCGATCTCCTGCCACGCATAGCGCAGGGGTGTCCACCAGCGCATGCGACCGATGCAGCGGAAGTAGGGTGGCTTGAGGGCCAGGATCAGATCGCCGATCTCGTAGCGTGGTAGGATGGGCGTGGACACGACGAGGCTCCCCATCTCGCCCGGGCGCAGCTC
>JAXGUU010000409.1:0-3540 GCA_040774145.1 Anaerolineae bacterium | reverse complement strand
GGCAAACTCTGCGAGGATCGAAGCGCCCCGTGGTTCGTCGACGCTACGATGAGACTGCGTGAGCAGGCTGACGGCAGGTGCACCGGCGGCGACGACCGTTGCCGCCGGCAGGGCCTCCGACTCGCCCAGGAAGCGACCCAGCGCATCGGCCAACGCGCCGGCGTGCTCCCAGCGCTCCTGAGGCTGCTTGGCCAGCGCCTTGAGGATGATGTGCTCCAGCGCCTGGGGTAGATCGCCGCGCACCGTCGAGGGCGGCGGGGGGATCTCCTTCGTGTGATAGCGAATCGCCTCGGAGATGCTGCCGATGCTGAAGGGAGGTCGGCCCACCGCCAGCTCGTAGAGCATGACGCCCAACGAGTAGACATCGCTGGCCGGACCGGTGTCCTCGCCGAGCGCCTGCTCGGGGGACATATAGGTCGGCGTGCCCATCGAGGTGCCGGCCTGTGTGAGGCGCTGGCCCGAGAGCAGGCGCGCAAGGCCGAGATCGGTAAGCACGGGGCGATAGGGTAGACCCTCCGAGGGTTCGGGCTCGATCATCAGATTGCTGGGCTTGAGGTCGCGATGGAGCACGCCCTGCTGATGGGCGTAGTGCATCGCCTGGGCTACGTGGCGGATGATCTGGACCGCCTCATCGAGCGGCAGCCACTGCCCCTGTGCCTTGAGCTCGTCGAGCATATCCTCGAGATTGGCGCCGCGAATGAACTTCATGACGATGAAGAGCAACGAGCGCTCCTGGCCGAAGTCGAAGACCTGGACGATGCTGGGATGGTCGAGCCGTGCCGCGGTCCGGGCTTCCTGTAGGAAGCGCTCGCGGAAGTCGGGCTGGTTCGCCATATGGGGATGCATGATCTTGATGGCGACGTCGCGCTGCAGCGTGACGTCCCGCGCCTTAAAGACAGCGCCCATCCCCCCCTGTCCCAGGAGTTTTGTGAGTTGATACCGGCTTAGTGATTGGCCAACCAACCTCTCCATCGGGTTGTCTCCTCTCAAATCAGCAAATGGGCACATCCAGGAATCAGTACGAGCATCAATCCACCTCAGTCGAACGCCAACTCGTACATCGTGTGGGTCGGTTTGTGAGCGTCGATCAGGCGCTCGATCATCTCCCTCGGCAGACGCTCGCGTCCTGCGCGGGGGGTCTGCACAGGCAGGCGGACTCTGAAGGTGAAGGGGGCGAGATCCGGGTCGGTGTCGATGATCGTGGGCGTCGAACCGGTGTAGATCTCCAGGACGCGGGTGAGCGCCCAGCGCGTGCCGCGGCGGGCGTAGAGCGTGTGGGCTTCACGCAGGAGCCGGCGTCGCTGGTCATCGCTCCAGGAGGCGTCGAAGGTGAGGTCGAACCATTCGGCGAGCCAACCCAGCACGTCGCTCGGCGCGGTACCCGGGTCGAGGAAGAGGTCAAAGTTGTCGATCGTCCACTCGATGGGGATGAGGGTGGCCTCGAAGAGCGCCAGAAAGCGGCTCATGAACTCGGTATGGTAGATGCCGGGCAGGTAGTCGAGCAGGCGGCGGCTGTGATAGCCGAGGCCGGGTGGGAAGGGGGCATCAGACGGTGGTGGCGTCTCCCTATCCGACGCCGGTGGTGTAGGCGGCAGGTCGGCGTCCGCTTGGACTCGTTGGGTGCCTTCCGGGGTCGCGGCAGCGGTGCTGCCATCGGGCGGCTCTGCCTCTTCCGCCCCACGCGGCTCGGCGACGTCCTCCTCCGGGGATGCAGGGTGCGCTTCGGCAACGGGTTCGATCTCGCTTGCGTCCTCTGCCGGCGCCGCGTGGGGCATGAGTATCAGGCGCCATTCGCCGATTTTGACCTCGAGTCCCGGGGTCAACGGCGTCGGGGCGTGGGGTGGCAGGCGCTCGCCCGCGAGCGCCGTGCCGTTGGAGCTACCGAGATCGGTGATCCAGCACAGGTCATCCCGGCACTCGATGGTGGCGTGCTGTCGTGAGACCCGTGCATCGTCGAGCACCAGGTCGTTCCCCGGCTGGCGACCGATGCCGGTCGCGTCGCCCAGGACCATCTGACGCCGGTTGCCGTCGGGGTCCGTGATCTCTAGTTCGAACACCATAGCGTCTCTTCTTCTTTCGTCTGATGGCCGATGGGGCCGGTGGGCGGGCTAGACAAACTCGACCTCGTGCGCGCCTGAGGCGACGACGCCGTGGGCGATGACCTCGAGGGCCTCGATCGGCTCACCCTGGGCTGCACTGCCGGGGCGCGCGCCGAACATCTGCACCCCACGGATGAACTGCACGTTGGGCAGGCCCTGCAAGCACTGATAGACGTCCGACACGAAGAGGTCGCGCCCGAAGGGCCACCCCTTTCCGTCGGGCCCGCCGGTGAGCGGGTTGAGAAACCGGTAGAGCCGGCGCAGGACCTCGCCCTCCACCTCCGCCTGCGCGGCGCCGGGTGCAGGCCGCAGCTGCACGCGACAGGCGACCCAATAGTAGGCCGGCGGGCGGATATCGAGGCGCGTGGTCAGCAGCCGGCGTTCGTCGAGATAGGCCGTGAGCGCTTGCACCTCGCCAGGGTCGAGCTCCAGCTGCGCCGGTTCGAGGTAGCCTGCGGGACGCGCGACACGCGGGATCACCAGCACATAGACCTGGCCCGGGGCGACACGTCCGGCCTCAGAAGGGCGCGGCTGCAAGCACTTGACGCGACCGATGGCCGCGGGGAGGGCCTGCGTCGCCAGGAACTCGAAGTCGGATTCGGTGACCGCTCGATCTCGGGAACGCAGCATCGCCGGCAGGCGGACCATCGCCGATTCCAGCGACTCCGCATCCAGTCCGCCCCACGCTGCCCCGCGGTTGCTCACGCGTGCGACGTAGGGGATGGCGGTCTTGAGTGTGTTGAGCACGCCCGGCCCGACGTTGCCATCCTGTCCACCGCCAAAGCGATAGCTGCGGAAGACGAGGTTGGCGTGGCGCGGGGGCACCGCACCGTAGAGCTTGATGGTGCCGTCCGGTTGGCGCACGGCAGGCCCCAATCGCAGCTCGCCACTGATGCTGTCGAGCGTGTAGTGCGGTGCGTCCGCATCGGAGTCGGCGAAGTCAGGGACTTCCTGCCAATGCTGGGGTGGGCGACCCTCCACTTGCACAACCAGGGTCTCCTCTGCATGCCGCTTCAGAATCGGCGCCTTCTGCAGGCGGAACCTCTGGCCCGGTGTGCCGTCACTCTGCCCGAGCGCCTCGTTAGCGACCACCTGAGCGTGGGTCGTCGGCACTGTGCCGCCCCAGGTGGCGACCTTGGCCTTACGCAGCATCGGCGTCTTTTCAAAGGGGCGCATCCCCTCCTGGCGCTCACGGGATGTGATCTCTTTGATGCGGACACGGACCCAATAGCGGTCGCCCTGCTCGAAGTCAAGCTTGCCCATCGAGGGCAGGTGGAGCTGCACGCGACCGGCGGTGTTCATGCTGCGCGTCGTGTCGAGCTCCACCTCGCAGGCCTGCCAGCGCGTCGTCGCGTCGCCGGTCGAGGCTTCCCACACGTAGGGAGGCAACGTCGGGTCGACGCCGGCGCCGCCGGCAGGGTCAAAGTCGAGGTCAAAGCCG
>JAXGUU010000408.1:0-3543 GCA_040774145.1 Anaerolineae bacterium | reverse complement strand
TGCGCCCAGACGACCGAGGGGGTGTCTCCCGTGAGGGCAAACGCCGGACCGTGGCCCTGGACTTCGCCCGTGGTCACGATCTGGGCTGAGGCCCAGGCGGCTCCGTCCCAACCCGCGGCATACAGCGTGGCGTCCTCGCTACCCGTCTCAAGCCAGGTGGCCCAGATCGCGCCGGAAGGTAGCGCTTCGAGCCTCAGATGATGATAGTCCCCCGGGCCGCCGGTAAGCGTGGCGGGCGGCGACCACGTGCCGTCCGGGTGCAGAGTGGCCCAGCGGATCTCCGCATCACGATAGGCCTCGACAACGGCATTCGGGTCAGACGCCATCGTCCAGCCGTCCGCATCGGCGTGGACCCAAACCACCAGCAGACTGCCATCCGTGTTTACCACCGCGTGAGGCTCGCGCCCGAAGCCCAGGGTGCCCGTCAACGTCTGTAGCGCGGTCCAGGCAGTGCCGTCATAGGTGGCGAACGCCAGCGTGTTGCCCAGCGTGGCACCAAGATCGCCTGATTCACGGTGCCAGAAGAGGTAGGACAGGCCATCACTACCCAGAACCAGATGTGGAATGCCGTCGTCCACACGATCAGTATCGACATCGGTCAGCACTGCGTTGGGACCGTACACCGTGGTCGTCCCCGGTTTCTCCTGCAACGTGACGGTCGTTGTCACCTCCATCCCTTCCTCGAGCGCGGCGTAAATCGCCTCCTCAAGCGTGGCGCCGTAGGCGGTGAGCATCCCCGGGCTGGGGGGATAGCGGAACGAGGTGGTGAACTGGACCGGGCCGACCATCGCCTCGGCGAGGGCCAGGAAGTAGATATCGCTGACGCCGAAGCTCTTCGCGCCGATTGTTGCCTTGACGTTTCCCGTACCCGAGACCGCACCCTCGACGAGGCCCAGCACCTGGACGCTTCCGTAAAAGCCCAGGGAAAGCAGCCCACTGACCTCTCCTTCGGGCCAGGCGCCGCCCTGCGCCTTCCATATCAGGGCTCCTGATAGAGAGCCGCCAACCTGGACCCCCACCTCGGTCTTGAACGTGTTGAAAATCGGGTCCTCCCAGGTCATCTGGGGAATGGGGAACCTGCCCTGAGCGCCCAGGCTGGCGGACAGGGTTGCCTTGTTGAGGTTGAAGGTACATGCGCGCGTGTCCAGCGCCCAGGCAGCCTCCAGCGACCCGCCCACCGAGCCTGTGACGCGGTCCTGCATCATCTTGAGCGACCCACCCAGGGAGGCTGACGCCAGTGCCCCGGACTCCATAGCCGTTCCACTGAGCGCGGCGGAGAGTTCCACGCTGTTTCGCCCGCCGATGTAGGGCACAAAGCGCGGCACGGTTCCGTTCTTGTTGAACGTGAAGCCCAAACTAAACGACTCCTCCCACGCCTGTGTGCCGGTGTCGACCAGCACCGCCTCGCCGCCGTCCGTGAGAGCGACGACCGCACCGGCAGGGAGCACGGTCCCGTCGTCAAGGTGTGCGGGTCTGTCCAGTACCAGGAGCCCTTCGATCTCGTCCCAGCTCAGCACCGTTGACACCACCGGTTCGTGTCCGTAGTAGAGGTCCGTGTCGGCATTGGGATCTTCGAAGTCCACCATCTGCCACACGACCACGGGCATGCCCTCGTCGTCCACGACCGCGACGGGGTTCGTACTGCCTGCATCGATGGTGTCGGTATAGATGGCGGCCTCCGACCATGCCCAGCCTCCCAGGCCATCCTGGCGTGCGGCGGCATAGGCGATCGCGGCGTCGTTCGCGGTGTCCGTGCGCCAGAAGAGCGCCAAACCGGGGTCGGTGCCATCTAGCAGGTCGGGCGCGTAGAGCAGGCGGGGTGCGATGCCATAGGCGCCTGATATGGGGGTGGCTGCTGTCCAGGTGGTGTCCGTGTAGGTCGTATGGTAGATCTGACCGTCGACGCTGAAGACCAGGTGCGGCGTGCCCGCGACATCCAATACCTGGGGCGCGGCATATTGCACCAGGGGTGGGGGCAACTCGGGCTCAGGTGGGATGGCTGAAGCGTGGACCACGACGGCGTTGGCGTCGGCCTCCTGCGTGAGCGTGACGGTAAGCGTGGGAGTCACCACGTAGCCCTCGACATAGAGCTCGTAAACGCCATCGGGCAGAAAGCCGACAGTGAAGTTACCCCGGGGGTCGCTTGGTTCGGCCCGAACAGCAAGGCCATCCTCGTGCCGGGCGAGGACCTGGGTCGCCGTGATGGGATTGCCGGTCTGCAGGTCCAGCACCCGACCGGTGACCGCCGCAACGGGCTCACCGGCGGCCCGCCTGATCTCGAAGGCGAGCAATTGCCGCACGTCGTAGACATCGACGCCGCGAGGCCGTAGCCGGGTCGCGTCGGACCCGAGCACGGTGAGGTAGTCCTGCCAGGTGCTGCCCAACCGCTCCTGAACCGTGGGCCATAGGGTCCACCACTCCGCCTCGGTGATGCCCTCGGGACGCATCGTCAGCGCGTAGGGGTCCCAGTCAATCGCGCCGGGGGTGGCCTCCAGGACCTCCAGATGGGTGGCTGCACGTACGGTGTCGCGTGTCATCGTCACCATGATGGGAATGCGGCCCCGGGCACCCGGGGGCAGGATGCCGGCCGGCTCGCCGGGGTTCACCCCGAGCAGGTGGATGGTGCCATCCAGCCAGACCATGGAGTTCTGCGTCTTCATCGGCAGCGCGGGAGACGTCGAGACGACCAGGAGGGGTGCGGGAAGGTCCGCATCGCCCACGTTGGCATACTCGACCCAGGCCGTGTAGGTGCGGTCGGCACGCGACAGGTCCGGCACGACCAGATATGTCTCGAGCCTGCCGCCGGTTCCAGGCGTGACCTGGAAACCATCGGCGAAGGTCAGGACTTCGCCATCGGCGAACTCGATGGCCACGTCGTAGGTACCCACCACGGCTCCCGCAAGGTCGAAGCCGGACCACAGTTCGGTGAGCGAGGGCGCGGTCAGAGCCTCTCCGACAAGCGCGGGCAGGCCGTCGCCCTGCAGGCGCATCTCAACGGCCTGGTCCAACCCAACGCCACGGATGTTCAGTGTCGTGGTGCCCGCATTTCCGGCGGAGCGCGGCTGGACGTCCGATAGGTGGCGCGTGACCCATCGTGCCACGATCTCGTAGGAGCCTACAGGTGGCACCACACCCGTGCCCTTCACCCGCACGTAGAAGGTGCCCGACACGGTCGGATCGATAACCAACTCGAAGGCGCCTTCGGGGTTGGGAGATAGGGCACGCACATCGTAGAGTCCAACTTGGGGGAGTGAGCCCAGACGCGCGCTGACGTCGAGGCCCTCGATGGCCGCGAGAGGTCTGACCTGGATCAGCAGAACGCCTTCCGGCAGGGCAACATCGACGCTGTAAAGGCGGATCTCTCCGAGCGTCAGGTCATCGGTGCGCGGTTCTCCGAGCGTCAGCGGTGTGATCTCGTCGAAGGCGAGATCCGGGCCATATAGGAACACATCCTCCATCCCATAGATGTCGTCGGGAACCAGATTGCTGGCACTGGAGGTGAACGCGATGAAGCGCCCGTCAAGGGAAAGCGAGGGGGTCGTG
>JAXGUU010000407.1:0-3565 GCA_040774145.1 Anaerolineae bacterium | reverse complement strand
CGCTTCATCGAGGACCGCGGCTTCGGCTTTATCAAGCCGGACGCCGGCGGCAACGACGTCTTCATGCACATCAGCGCGCTCGTTGGCCCGGCGCGCACGCCGAAGCCCGGCGACCGGGTAAGCTATAACGTGGAACAGGGGCCCAAAGGCCCGCGCGCGACGAACGTGCGGTTGCTGGACTCAGGAGGTAACCTATGACTGTCGTGTTGTTGGCCAATGTCGGGAATCGTGATGTTCAGCTAACCGATCGATCGGCGCTGCCCGAGTCGCTCCGCGACGGGCCCTTGCCGGCGCGGATGCTGGGAGAAGAGCTGCTGGCGAATCTCGCCGGCTATCGCGATCACCTGGCCTATCCGATGATCGGAGTCACCGTGCGCTGGCTGATTGAGGAACAGGCAGTCTCGCCCGATGACCTCTACGTCCACCTCTTTGCTACCGATCAACCTGAGGAAGCAACTCCTCGTCCGCTGTGGCTGCAGGATACCGTCGATCTGGCGAGGATCATCCAACGCTGCCTGGTGGACGGCTTACCGACGCTTGCCTCTCCGTCACGCGGTCGGCTCGCCAAGAGCCACGTGCGCCTGCACACGATCCGGAGCAACCCGGCGCACTATCGCCTGATGCTGGAGACCTTCACAGAGCACTTTGATGACCTAAGGCGCCACCTCGGTCCTGAGGATGAAGTCTTCCTGGAGGTCACCGGAGGCACGCCGGCGATGACTTCAATGATGATCGTGGCCGGCGCCAACACCTTCGGCCAACAGGCCAGGGCGATCTACATCCAGCCCGGTGATGATGAACCCGAGCGCGTCGGCGTGCTTCAGGCCTTCTTCCGACGCCAGGCGAGGGCATCCCTGGCGCTACAGATCGGGCTGTATGCCTATGAGACGGCCTACGCCACGTTCACCAATCAGGCAGACCTCATCACGCCGAACGTCGATCAACAGAGCCTGGTAGCCTCCCTACTGAGGTACGCGGGCCGGCGCCTCGCATTCGACTTCGAGCGCGCGCGAGAGGCCCTCAGCACGGCCAAAGCGGTTGCACCGGGAGACGTGTACGCTCACGTGAAACACTGGCATACCGAACTCAACCATCCGAACGATGCCGATCGTCTGGGTGAACTCGTGCACAGTGCGCAGATCAAGTATCAGCTGGGCGATTATGCCGACTTCACCCAGAGGCTGTTCCGATTCCAGGAGGCAGGCTTTCGCTCTCTGGCTGCGCGAATGGGCATGCGCTGTACCGACGATGATGGCGAGTTCGTGGACATGGCCTGGGCACACGGTGTACCGGGCTTGTTGACCTATCTCGCGGACTATGTCACGCACGAGGGTAAACGTACCTCAATCGACATCGAGCAAAGGTCGCTTAACCGCGTCAGCCTCGGCGCCATCGTCGACTTCTACGTGGACACCGACGCGAGTTGGGAGCATCTGGATGATCTGGTGGCCAAGCTGTTTCGTCTGTCCGCCTTTGGCGGGCTGCGTAACCGCGGGCTCGCAGGTCATGGGTTCAGGGGCATCGGCAAACCCGATCTGACGAAGGTCTTCGATGAGGATGCAGACCAGGTCGTACCCCTGCTGGAGACCATCTACGCCGACCTCTTCGATCGCCCGTTGGGTGAAAGCCCCTACGTCGCGGTCAATCGCCTGATCCTGGCACAGATCGGAACCTAGCTGCGCCGCGGTTCCGCAATCCGCAATCCCAAATCCGCAATCGAAAATCGACCATGCCCGCGATCTACATCACCGAACAGGGCGCCCAGATCGGGCTTGACCACCAGCGCCTCGAGGTCCGCAAGGACGGCGAGGTGGTGGCTGAGTTCCCTATGGGCCACATCGAGCGCGTGGTGATCCTCGGCAACGTGGGGATCACCACGCCCGCGCTGCGCCGGCTGATGCAGCTCGGCGTCGACCTGGTCTTCTTGAGCCTGGGCGGGCAGTACTACGGCAGGCTCACCGGTGAGGCCACACCTCACGTTGCGCTGCGCCGGGCGCAGTACACAGCCCAGGGGGATGACCGCTTCGTGCTCACGCTGGCACAGCGCATCGTCGCCGGGCGCATCCACAACGCCAAGGCACTGCTCCAGTGGCGGCGGCGTCAGGGTCAGGAAGGGCTGGAGCCGATCATCCGCGACCTCTCGAGCTATGAGGCGCGCGCGGGCAGGACGGAGGCGCTCAGTTCACTCCTGGGGGTCGAAGGCAGCGCCACAGCACGCTACTTCGGCGGCTACAAGGCGCTCTTCGGCCCCGAGTGGCGTTTCGGCGACCGCAACCGCCGCCCGCCGCGCGACCCGGTCAACGTGATGCTCTCACTGGGCTATACGCTCTTGGTGCGGGCGACCGAGGATGCGGCGCGGTCGGTGGGGCTCGACCACTACGCGGGCTTCCTGCACCAGGACGCCTACAACCGCCCCTCGCTGGCGCTCGACCTGGCGGAGGAGTTCCGGATGTTGATCGAGGACCTGGCGTACCGGCTGGTGCGCGACGAGAAGATCACGCCCGACGACTTCCGGCCCGGCGAGGAGGGCGAGCGGCCCCTGGTCATGGAACGCGAGGCGGTCAAGCGCTATATCGGGGCCTACGAGGCAGCGATGCGTGACACGCGCGTCCACCCGCGCACGCAGGAGAAGCTGGCGCTCTGGCGCTTCATCGAACTGCAGGCACGCGAGCTGGCGCGCTGCGTGCGCGAGGACGCACCGGAGAGCTACCGGGCGTTGCGCTTCCGGTGAGCTATGGCGGAGGAACGTGGATGCTACCTGATCAGCTACGACGTGCCGGACGACAAGCAGCGGCTCAAGATCGCCCAAGCGCTGGAGGGCTACGGCGAGCGGGTGCAGTACAGCGTCTTCGAGGTCTGGGCGACGGCGAAGGAGCTCGAAACGCTGCACAAGCAGCTGACGCGCCACGTCAAGGCGGCAGGCGAGGCGCAGGCGAGCGTGCGGATTTATCCGCTCTGCGCGGCATGCCGGGGGAAGCGCGACATCCTCGGCAAGGGCGATCCGACCGACGCACCCGACTTGATCATCGTCTGAGCTATGCTAGAGTGCGAGGGAGCGTCCAAAACGGGCGCCGGAAGGCAGTGTTCGCGAGGGTCCCTCGCAGTCAATTATGTCAGATCATGGCAACAACTGCACGAACGTGCGACCGAAAGTGTACGCTTTGGGGTCACAGGGAGCGCGTAGCACCCCAAAACGTGACCTTTGTCACCCGTTTCGGGTGACGTTCTGCAGTCAGAAAGAAGGAAATGCCCGGAAGGGCATTAAGACTTGATTCAGTCGGTAGAATCTGCGCTAACAAAGCTAAAGGCGCGTCAGAAAGAAGGAAATGCCCGGAAGGGCATTAAGACTCGTTCGTCATCGCCAAACAGTAACGCCCAGGTTGCCACGCATGAGTCAGAAAGAAGGAAATGCCCGGAAGGGCATTAAGACCCAGTCCATATCACATCCTCCTGTCAATTATTTTACGGTGCGTCAGAAAGAAGGAAATGCCCGGAAGGGCATTAAGACACCCGCAGGGGTCAACGATCTCCGCCGACTCGTCTGAGAGTCAGAAAGAAGGAAATG
>JAXGUU010000406.1:0-3571 GCA_040774145.1 Anaerolineae bacterium | reverse complement strand
GTGGAACTGGGCATCATCGGAACGGCGCCGACGGCATCCGTGGAGATGCGGCGCGCGTGGGATGATTTCCTCCCCATGGCCGGTACGCTGTATCAGGTCGGGGGCGTTCCTCTGGCCTTGCCCCTGGGCCTGGCAACCTATCTGTCGTTCTCCAACGCGGACTGGCTTGCGGACCTCGGCTATGATGCCGATGAGGCCACCTGGGAGGATATGCGCCGTACCGTCTGTGCTGCGACGGATCCGCTTCGTGGTCAGGTAGGTATGGGAATCCCCGCCCGGTCAAGCCTCTTCCTGGCCCTCCTGGCGGCAAGCGGCTCGAGCATCATGGGCGAGGATGGCTACTATCACTTCGCCGATGAGCCCGGGCAACGGACGGCGTCGCTGCTCCAAGAGATCCTGAGCGGCAACTGCGGTACGCTCTACGAGGATCGGGAGGCGGGGGTTTCGCGGCTGAGCAGAAGTTCCATAGCGCTGATTGTGGAGTCAAGCGAGTCGTTGTTCGAGATTGAGCAGGCGATTCTCACTGGGCGCAATTTCCAGTTGACTATCAGCCCAATTCCTGGGCCTGACGGTCCGGGACCGACCCTCTGGTACGGTCCGGGACTGATGATCATGGCTGCAGAGCCGGAGCGTCAGGAAGCAGCGCTCAAGGTGATGCATTGGCTCGTTTCCCCGGAAGCCCAGAGCTATTGGGGTGAGGCGACCGAATACGTGCCGATACGGCGGTCGGTTGTGGATACAGCGCTCGAGGAGACCACAGGCACGATCGCGGCGTCATCCTGGCGTCAGACGCAGGGGGAGCGCCGCCTCTTGGAGCTTGCCGCCGAAGCGGCAGATCGTGGGACGTGGGTGGCGTGGCCGCCGGCTACGAATCGCATTACCTGCCGCGCCTCACTTCTGCGCGGATTGTTGGCTCTGCAGGATGTCGACGCCGACTCGCGTGCCTATGTCGATACGGCGGTGACAGCGTGTAACACGGGCGTCGTTAGTCTGAGCTTCGGCGATTGAGGATCTTTGTGAAACTATCAGGGTATGCATCCGGCCCCACGCGGCCTATGAATAGACCCGTCTGCCCGTGGTTGCTCCTGGTGAGTGCGCTCGTGTTGGCGCTTGCCGTATCGACGGCAGCGGTTGCCCAGGATGATCCTCGTGCGCATCTTTTCGCGTTGATCAATCAGGCGCGTTTGCGCGAGGGCTACGCCCCTCTGGGTAACTCGACCTTGCTCAATCAGGCCGCTCAGCGCCACGCAGAGGATCTTGCCTCTGCGGGCCGTCGGGGGACGCTCGGGCAGGTGACGCACGACGGATCCGATGGATCGACCTATCAGCAACGTATTCGCGAGGCGCGCTACCAGGCCTGGAACGATGGGCTGATGGTGAATGAGGTGCTCTGGACCGGACTGGGTACTGCCGAGGATGCACTCGTCTGGTTTCGCCGGCAGGCGAGTGCCGACGCCGACGTTGCATCCGATTGGGAGGTGCTCACCGATGCCAGATATCGTGAGGCTGGGGTCGGCTTTGCAGAGGACAATGGTGTGCGTTACTTCGTCGTCGTCGTCGGATCGCGTCCGGGCGTGCTGCCCATCTTCATCAATGAAGGGGCAGAGACCACTGAATCGCCGCTGATAGCCCTGCGTCTCACCAATGAGGAAGCGGTGCCCTTGGGCGATGGCGCCTCGATCGGTAGGGCGATTGAGGTACGCATGAGCAACCGGCCTGACTTTGAGGGCATGTCGTGGCAGCCGTGGGAGCCTCTGATGCCCTGGCAGCTTGCCGGTGAGGAGCCGGGAGAGTATGCTGTCTACGTGGAGTTTCGTGACGGGGCCGGGCGCACGGCGGTCGCCGAAGACATCATCAGGCTCGTGTCGCCGGGGGAGTCCCCTCCCACACCGACGCCGTTCTTGGATGATCTGGAGCCTATCCCCGAGCCGCCGCCCGATGTGCCGCCGGGGGAGGAGGGCGTCGTGACCCCGCTGCCATCCGATGTGACGTCGCCGGAGGAGGAGGTGCCGTCGTTACCCCTGACGCCGCTGCCGGCGTCCACGCCCGATGCTGATGTAGGGGAGCCTGTCTTTTTCCCCACTTGGACCCCCTTGCCCACCGACGTCCCTGCTGCCGCCCAGGATAACGGCCCCGATTGGCCGCTGTTGTTGGCTCTTCTGCTACAGGGTGTCGCATTGCTCCTCGGCCTCGCCGTTTTCCTGCGACGACGCTGATCATGCTGAGGCGGCACGCCTGGCTGCGGCTCCTTGAGCCCACCATCTGCGGTGTCCGAACATCTTGTTGAGGCTAGACGGGTATGCAGACAAGGAGAATGCTGGTATCATAGGCTGAGTCACTTCGGGCCTTCGAAAGGAGCTTGAACCGATGAATCGGTGGCGTGGTGTCGTCTTGTGCGCGCTCGTCGTTCTGTTGTCGGTGGCTGCCTCGCAGCCGATTCTGGCTGCCTCAGAGACGGTCTACATCGTGCAACCGGGGGACTCGCTGACACGCATTGCTGCGCGTTATGGACTTTCGGTAAGCCAGCTGGCGGCGGCTAATGGTTTGGGTACGAACGCTTGGCTCTATTCGGGCCAACGACTGAACATACCGACTGCCGTCCCATTGAGCTCAGCGCCGGCGTCCAGCGGCAGCCCACTGCCGAGCGGCAGCACCTATGTCGTTGAGCGTGGCGACACCCTGTTGAGCGTCGCGGTGCGATACGGGGTGAGCGTCAGCCAGTTGGCGACGCTCAACGGATTGCACTGGAACTCGTGGGTCTATGTGGGGCAGCAGCTCGCGATTCCCGGCGGTCAGGCGCCCTCCACGACGCCGAATCCTCCCGCGACAGGTGAACAGGTCTACGTCGTGCGGGCCGGCGACACGCTGTTCGGCATTGCCCGAGCTCACGGCACGACGGTTAGTGCGCTTAGCGCCGCCAATGGCCTGACGACCCATACGATCTACGTGGGTCAGCGTCTGAAGATCCCCGCCGGCGGCACCGCCCCCAGCGAGCCGCCGATCTCCCCTCCCGTTGCAGATCCCGGACCTGGTACGGGGGGCGAGAAATGGCTTGGTGTTAACCTCTCACAGCAGACGATCACCGCCTACGTAGGACAAACACCTGTCCGTACAGCCATCGTGTCCACCGGACTGCCGGGGACACCCACCGTGGTAGGAACCTTCAGCGTCTACGTCAAGTATCTTGCCACGCCGATGAGTGGGCCCGGGTATTACCTGCCGAACGTGCCCCACACGATGTACTTCTACCGTGGCTATGCGATTCACGGGGCCTACTGGCACAATAACTTCGGGACGCCGATGAGCCACGGTTGCGTGAACCTCTCGTTGCCTGACGCGGAGTGGTTCTATAACTGGACGCCCATCGGCACAAAGGTGGTCGTCCACTATTGACGGCGTCGGGTGCGGTGTGATGAAGGTTAAGGGGAGGGCTCGCTGATGGCGAGCCCTCTTCGTGTTGTGGCGTGTGCCACGTTGCTGCTGGGCTCGGTCGTCGCTTGCGCTTTCAGCGTTGTGGGAGGCTCAGACGCCTATAGAGCTTCGGCGGAGCTGCCTGTCACGCAGGAGATCC
>JAXGUU010000405.1:0-3573 GCA_040774145.1 Anaerolineae bacterium | reverse complement strand
GGCTTTCTGGATGATCATCTCCAGGGTCTCTGAGGGAAGCACGTCTGGCCCGATCATATGATCGATCAGCGCCCGTATCTCGTCGTCGGTGAGACGATCGAGCGTGAGCGTGGTGAGGCGGTGGGGGTATTCGGTCTCGATATGGTGTCGCAGTTCCCACGCCGTTGAGCGGCGATCGGGACGGAAGACCAGTAGCCACATCAGATCCAGGTAGTCGCAGAGCGGCAGGCAATACCTCAGCAGATCCAGGGATGTCGTGTCCGCCCAGTGTATATCACTGAAACTGATGACCAGCGGTCCCTGCTGTGCCAGAGCCTCGACCCAGCTGCGGATGGCCAGGAAGAGCCGCTGCCGCGTCGTCTCGGCATCAGACTGGCGTAGTCTCTCCTCATAGGCCGGTTCGAGCGGCAGGCCCAGGAATCTGACCAAGTCAGGATAGAACTCCTCCATATGGTCGCCCCACAGAACCGCGGTCTCTTCCCTGAGACGGTCTCGGATGTTCTCTCTCGACTCATCCTTCCTGATGCCCAGCCAAGCTCGCATCAGGTCGTGCCACATCCCGTAGGGCTGTGATTGGTCATAGGACCGCGCTCGCCCACGCAATTCGCGGGTGAGTGGTGCGCCGACGTGGGGTGCAAAGGACTCCGCAGGGAGCTCCTCGCTCTGGGCATCAATGGCCTCGACCTCTGCCACCAGCGCATCGTAGCGGGTGAAGTAGCGCCGCGCCTCCTGGAGCAACAGGGACTTTCCCATGCCGCGATCGGCGATGAGCATCACGATGCCGCCGCGGCCCTGTCGCAGCTCGTCCACGCAGTCGATCAACAGCTGCAGTTCAGCCTCGCGGCCGATCAGCGGCGCCTTGAGGTCATAGTCCTGCGTCTGGTCGCCGGTGAAGCGTGGGGCCAGAGGGCGATAGACGGCGACCGGATCCCTGATGCCTTTGAGCTCGATCTCGCCAAGCGGGAGCCAGTCGAACTGGCTCTCCGTCAGCCGGTAGGTGTTCTCGCTGACGAGTACAGTGCCGGCCTCGGCAGCCTGTTCGATGCGCGCTGCCAGCGCGATCGCCTCACCCATCGCGGTGTCCTCACTATAGGTTCGATGGTCGCCTACATTGGCGACGATGACCTCGCCGGTGTTGACGCCCACTCGCAAGGATAGATCGATGGCCTCGCCTCTGGCGAGTTCGGCTGCATAGATGCGGATGGCTCGCTGCATAGCAATCGCCGCGAGTACCCCCCGCTCGGGATCATCCTCGTGGGCGATCCCTGTGCCAAAGAAGGCCAGTAGACCGTCGCCACGAAACTGATCCACCTTGCCCCCGAAGCGATAGATCTCGGCCTCCAGAAGGCGGAAGACGCGATTCATGATTTCCACCCAGCGCTCACTGCCGACCTTCTCCAGCAGGTTGGTCGATCCCTGGACATCAGCAAAGACGATGGTGGCGACGCGACGCTCCCCATCCAGCAGCGCGAACTCATCACCGCCGTCCTCGATGGGTGGGCGTGGATCCTGCGTGGCGTGATCCGTTGAGGGTGCCGTCCGCGGTCGGCTGTGCTCGCGACGCAGCTCCACGGCGGTGCCATCTCCATCCGGCGTCAGCGATGTCCCACAGCGCACGCAGAACCGGAAGGTGCGAGGGATTGGCGTCGCACAGAGGGGGCAGGGCCGGTTCTGCCTGCTACCGCACATGCCGCAGTAGGTTGCGCCCTCCGGATTGTCAAACTGACAGTCTGGGCAGATCATCGATCGTGGGGTCCCTGCAGTGTAGGCTGAGGCGAGGGCGACTACAAGCTTTCCAGCGCCGTTCTGAAGCGACGGGCCAGCTCCGTGAGAATGCTGACCGCCATCTCGCCGTCGCGTCGTAGCACGCCCAGGAAGCTCTCACGCGGCAGAATGAGACAGTGCGTCGGTTCGGTCGCGATGACAGAAGCCGTGCGTGGCCCGTTGTCGAGAAGTGCAAGTTCACCAAAGTAGTCAGAGGGCCCGAAGGTGTTGACGACAGCGGTGGAGCCATCGCTACGCTGCAATACGACCTCGGCGGCTCCGGAGACGATGACGAAGAAGCCGTAGCCGTCATGTCCTTGAGGGACCATCACCTCGCCGACCTTGCACTCGCGCTCGATGAAGATCCTCGCTAGGCTTTGAAGCTGGCGTCGCTTGAGGCTACTGAACAAAGGCACTTTGCCGATCGTGTCGACGATTTTCTCTTCGTCAGTCATACTCTTCCTCCCTGGCTTCACGTGGCCCACGGAGCGGACCGTGGGTTACTTGGCATCCTGATTATATCCCAGCGTCGAGCCCGGCACAAGCCGTCCAGACTCGGTTTGACATCTTCTTGGGCGTGCCCTATGATCGCAAGGGAGCCCCGGGAACATGGGGCGGTTCTGACTATCATCCATGGAGGCCGTATGCGACGACATGTCTATGGTACGAAACTCGAGATGGGACAGGCAGCCGCGATTCGCGCTGCAGACGTACTCCGATCGGCCATCGCCGAAAGAGGTGAGGCTAACCTGATCTTGGCGACGGGCATGAGCCAGTTTGAGATGCTCGCGGTGCTGGTCACGTTGGAGGTGGACTGGAGTAGAGTGACGGCCTTTCACTTGGACGAATACATCGGGCTGTCGGCCTCTCATCCGGCAAGTTTCCGCCGCTACCTCAAGGAGCGGTTCGTGGACAGGGTGCTGGGTCTGCGCGCCTTTCACTATGTGGATGGAGAGCACCCATTACCGGAGGCTGAGTGTCGCCGACTGGGTGATCTGATTCGTGACCTGCCGATCGATGTGGCGTGCATCGGTATCGGTGAGAACGGGCATCTGGCCTTCAACGACCCGCCTGCCGACTTCGATACCGAGGAACCTTACATCGTCGTGGATTTGGATGAAGCGTGCCGCCGGCAGCAGTTGGGAGAAGGTTGGTTTCCCACCCTTGAGGATGTGCCTCGGCAGGCCATCTCGATGAGCATCCGGCAGATCATGAAGAGCCGCGCGATTGTCTGCACCGTCCCGGACGCGCGTAAAGCCCTCGCCGTCAAAGGCGCCGTCGAGGGGCCGGTGACCTCGATGCTGCCCTCGTCGATTCTACAGGAGCACCCGTCCTGCGATCTCTACCTTGATCACGCTGCTGCCGCGCTGTTGAGCGAGGCGGGGTGACCCTAGGGCACCTCAGGGGGTGTTGAGTGAGGCTCCATGACCATGTCTTCTCTTGACTCGTTCCCCGGTTTTGTCGATGTGCAGGTCAACGGCTTCGGCGGCGTCGACTTCTCTGATCCGGAGCTGACGCCAGAGGCGGCTACGGAGGCTTTCCGGGCGTTGTTGGTGCGTGGTACCGCCGCTTTTCTCCCGACGGTGATCACAAGTCCGCTTGAGGTCTATCGGCGCAACCTCCCACTTCTCGCCGCCCTTGCTGTGAGTGATGCCTTCGCGGGACGAGTGCTGGGGCTGCATCTTGAGGGCCCGTTCATCTCCTCAGCACCGGGTGCCGTAGGCGCGCACGATCCACGGTTCGTGAGGGCGCCTGATGTATCACTTCTGGAGGAACTCATCGCACTGGGCAGGGGGACGGTACGTCTTC
>JAXGUU010000404.1:0-3577 GCA_040774145.1 Anaerolineae bacterium | reverse complement strand
GCGCGGGGGGGTGGGCCGGGCGCGCCGCCGGGTCTCGGGTGGTGGGGAATTGAGTGGGGGGTGGGGCGATGGGCCCAGGGGGCGCGGGGGGTGTTGGCGCGGCGTGGGCCCGCGCCGCCGAGGGGGCCACAGCATCCCGCCCATGGGCTTTCCGCAGGTTTTGGGCGGTGGTCTGACGGCGAGGGCAGCGGATCGGTGGGGGGGGGTGGCTCGGCTATGCGAGGTAGGTTGCGTCAGGCCACCGCTCAAAGCCGGCAGAACGGCTTTGAGCGGGAGAGCGGTGGTCTGACGGCGAGGGTGGCGGATCGGAGGGGAGGCATTTTGCATTGTCAGGGAATGGTCTTAGAATCGTTAGCTGAGTTGAGCTTCCCAGGAGGACGCCACTGATGCGTGACGAGCCCGACCAAGAGGATGTGACCTTCACGGATGCCGCCTTTGCCTCGCACGAGGCGGGGCTCCACGAGCGGTTTGTGATGCAGCTGCGCACGGCGGCGGAGATCGCCGAGCAGGCCGGCGCGATCCGGGACCCCGATGCGCTGCTGACGACGATGATCACGCTGCTGAAGGAGCGGTTTGAGCTCTACCACGCGCACGTCTATCTGGTCGAGGGGGCGGACCTGATCCTGCGCTCAGGGTACGGTCGCATCGGGCAGATCATGGTCCAGCAGGGTCACAAGATCGCGCGCGACCATCCGCACAGCCTGGTGGCGCGAGCGGCCCGCACGCGGGAGCCGGTCCTGGTGAACGACGTCTCGGCGTCGCCGGACTTCCTCCCCAACATCCTCCTGCCCCGCACTCGGTCGGAGGTCGCCGTGCCGATCATCAGCGGGGATGAGGTGCTGGGGGTCTTTGACGTGCAGGGCGATCAGGTGGGTTTCTTCACCGAGGCTGACCTGGACGTGTTCCGGACGCTGTCGGGGCAGCTCGGCAACGCGTTGAGGAACGCGATGCTGTTCCGGCAGCAGGCGGAGCTCCAGCGGGAGCTGCGGGGCGCCGTCCAGACGGTGCGGGCCATCTTCGACGCGATGACCGAGGGGATTATGGTGACGGACATGATGGGCCGGATCACCGATCTCAACGAGGCTGCGCTACGCCTCTTCGGCTACGAGATGCGTGAGGAGCTGGTGGGGCGGAGCATCATGGAGTTGGTGACGCGGGCCAGCTGGAACCGGATGTCCGAGGCCACTCACAACGCGCTGGCCTCGGGTCAGGGCAGTATCGAGGAGTACACGATGCTGCGCAGGGACGGCAGCTCCTTCGTGGCGGAGCAGAGCTCGGCCCTTTTGTGGGGTGAGCAGGAGGCGCCGCAGGGTGTGGTCTCGATCACGCGCGACGTCACCGAGCAGAAGCGTGCCCGCCGTGAGATCGCACGCTTCCAGGCCCTCGCCGACAACGCCGTCGACGCGATCATGATGATCGACTTCGCCGGTCAGATCACCTATGCGAACCCGGCTTGCGCGGCGCTCTTCGGCTCTGGGGATGCGACCGAGGCGCTCTTGGGCCGGCATATTATCGAGACGTGGCCCGAGTCGGATGTCGAGCGGCTGGTGATGCAGGTGCTGCCCGCGGCGGGCGACATGGGCTGGCAGGGCGAGGCGACGCAACTCCGGCTCGACGATACGTCCTTTGAGGCGGCGCTGACCTTCTTCCGCGTCAGCGGTGAGAAGGACGAGCCAATCGGCGTGGCGGCGATTGTGCGGGATATCACCGACCGCAAGCATGCAGAGGCCGAGTTGCTGCGTTTCGCGATGCAGCTGCGGACGGCGGCGGATGTCGCGGCGCAGATCAACGCGATCCTGGATCCGACGGCCCTGCTGGAGGCGGTGGTGCCGTTGGTGCAGGAGCGCTTCCGCGTCTACCATCTGCACGTGTACACGCTGGATCCCGAGACCGAGCGGCTGGTGATGCGCGTCGGCTCGGGGGAGGCGGGCCGCGTGATGCGTGAGCGGGGCCACACGATCGGGCTCCATCAGGTGCCCAGCCTCGTCGCCGAGGCGGCGCGGACCAAGGAGATCGTGCTGGTCGAGGACGTGACGCAGGCGCCCTCCCATATGGCCAATCCGCTCCTGCCCAAGACCCGCTCTGAGGTGGCCCTCCCGATGCTGGTCGGTGATGAGGTGATCGGCGTCTTCGACGTGCAGGACGACGCCGTGGCCCGATTCAGCCCGTCGGAGGTCGATGTGTTCAGTGCGCTGGCGGCGCAGATCGGCATCGCCCTGCGGAATGCGCAGTCGTTCGAGGCGATCCAGGCGGCGACCGAGCGGTTGCGCGAGGTCGATCGGTTGAAGAGTGAGTTCCTCGCCAACATGAGCCATGAGCTGCGCACGCCGCTCAACTCGATCCTGGGCTACTCCGAGGTGATGCTGATGGGGATCGACGGGGACTTGACCTCCGAGATGGAGGAGGACGTGACCGCGATCTTCGAGAACGGTCAGCAGCTCCTGCGGCTGATCAACGACATCCTCGATCTGACGAAGATCGAAGCGGGACGGATGTCCCTGAACAGGACGCCGGTGGCGGTGCTGCCGCTGCTCGAGGAGGCCAAGTCAGCCTGTATGGGCTTGCTGCACAAGCGACCGAAACCGGTGACGATCCATGTGACGGTGGAGGAGGAGCTGCCGACGATCTATGCCGATCCGGTGCGGATCGCGCAGATCCTGAACAACCTGGTGGCTAACGCGATCAAGTTCACCGAGGTGGGGGAGATCCGCCTGAGCGCGCGGCACGATCCGGCGGGCGGTCGGGTCTGTCTGGAGGTCGCCGACACGGGCGTGGGCATCTCCGAGGAGGATCTGACGCGGCTTTTCGAACGCTTCCGCCAGGTCGACGGTTCGAGCACGCGGCGGGCGGAGGGCACGGGGTTGGGCCTGGCGATCTCGAAGCACCTGGTGGAGCTGCACGAGGGTGAGTTGCTGGTGGAGAGCGCCGTCGGGCGCGGGAGTACGTTTACGGCCTGCCTGCCCGTCGCCGGAGAAGGGAACGCAGGGGGGCGGAGCTGACGATGATGGGTGAGGGTGGCGTGAAGGCCACGGTGCTGTACATTGAGGATCACTACCACAACCGCCGACTGGTGCAGAAAGTGCTGCAGGCGCACGGCTACGAGGTGCTCTTGGCCGAGAGCGGCGACGAGGGGTGGGCACTGCTGCAAGCTCATCGTCCCCCGTTGCTGCTGCTGGACATCGCGCTGCCGGGCGAGCTGGACGGCTTGGAGATCGCCGCGAGGGTCCGTGGGGATGACGATCTCTGCAAGACCTGGATCGTGGCCCTGACGGCGTCGGCCATGGTCGGTGATCGCGAACGCTTCTTGTGTCAGGGATGTGATGACTACATCGCGAAGCCGGTGCAGATCCCTGAACTCCTGGCGAAGGTGGCGCAAGGCCTGGCAAATTGGGAGGTGCGGGCATGACGAGGATTCTGATCATGGAGGATGACGCGCATCAGTCGCGGCTCATGCGGCGCCTGTTGGAGCACGCGGGCTACGACGTCCTGGTGGCGCCGGACGGTGAGAGTGGCCTGCGGACGGCGATGTCGGCCTCGCCCGATCTGATCCTGCTGGATATGGGCCTGCCCGATCTCG
>JAXGUU010000403.1:0-3589 GCA_040774145.1 Anaerolineae bacterium | reverse complement strand
GAACATCCGCCTGCAGTATCTCGCAGTCTCGCCAAACGCACTCATGGAGGAACAGGGCCTTCTGGTACGCGACAGATTTCCACAGTGGTTCACGCTTCATCCGTGAGTGAACGGTAGCCGCCCACGCCCCGAAATCAAGGTCATCCATATTCCCTCACACTCTCAGTTAGCACCGCCCAGAGGCACCCCATGCCCAACCAATCCGTCCGCCTTCTCGCTTCTTCGCTTTTTCGCCTACTCGCTTTTCCGCTTTTTCGCTCACTCGCCTTCTCGCCCAATCGCCCCCACCGGACACACCTGCATACAGACGGTGCAGCCGGTGCAGAGGAGCGGGTCGATGGTGGCTTTTTGCTTGCCGCTTGTGGGGTAGATCTCGTCGCTCTTGATAATCGCGGGACAGCCGACCCGGAAGCAGGAGCCGCAGGTCACGCACTTGGTCAGGTCGACGCGCATCTTGGGCTGCAGCTGGAAGTGCGGGGTAAAGACGCAGGCGCCGCGGACAATGACAACCGCCGGGCCGTCCTCGTGCGCAAGCGCGTCACGCAGCACCTTGTTGATCGCGTTGACGTCCCAGGCATTGACCTCTTCCACGAAGGTGACGCCCATCGCCCGGCAGACGGCGGCGATGTCGATCTCGCGCCCCTGTTCGCCCTGGAGCGTGATGCCCGTGCCGGGGTTGTGTTGTTGGCCGGTCATGGCCGTGATGCGGTTGTCGAGAACCGCAACGACAATCTTCGACCGGTTGTAGACCGCAGAGGCCAGCGGTGCCATGCCGGAATGGAAAAAAGTGCTGTCGCCAATGGTAGCGATGGCGGATTCCTGCCCACCGGCCCGGGCAAAGCCGTGCGCCATGCCGATGCTCGCCCCCATCGAGATGAGCATATCCATGGCCTCGAATGGCGGCATCACGCCCATCGAGTAGCAGCCGATGTCGCCCGCGAGCACGGCCTTGCGCCGGTGGCGGCGCAGGTTGTAGAAGAAGGCGCGGTGCGGGCAGCCAGGGCAGAGCGCGGGCGGGCGACGGGGCACCGAAACCGACGCGAGGGGCGCCGGCGGCTCGGGCGGCTCAGGCAACACCCCCGCGAGGTAGAGCCCCTGGCGAACGTTGGCCAGCGTGAGTTCGCCGCAGAGCGGAATGACGTCCTTGCCATGGGCCACGGGGATGCCCGCAGCCCGGATCTGCTCCTCGATGAAGGGATCGAGCTCCTCCACAACGATGAGCGTGCCCACTCTGTCCGCAAACTCGCGGATCCTGTCGAGTGGGAGCGGATAGCTCATCCCCAATTTCAGGATGGACTTATGGCCGGCAAGCTCGCGCACATACTGGTAGGTAATACCAGAGGTGACGATGCCGACGTCCGAATCACCCCATTCGATGCGGTTGATGCCACGGTCGAAGCCCTCGGTCGCCGACCAGGCGGCGAGCGCCTCGAGCCGCGCCTCGACCTCAGGATGGCGGCGCCGGGCAACCTCGGGGACGATCACGCGAGAGCCCCCTCCCTCACGCTCATAGGGCGGCAGGGGTTTGAACTCGCGTGCTTCGGGTACCCGCGCTTCCACGGCGGACTTGGAGTGCGATAGACGTGTAGTTGTGCGGAGCATCACGGGCGTGGCAAACTGCTCGCTAACGTCCGCCGCGATCCCCACAAAGCGTCGCGCCTCAGCGCTATCGGCAGGATCGAAACAGGGGAATTTCCCGGATCGCGCATACTGGCGGTTGTCCTGCTCGTTCTGCGACGAGAGACACGCGGGATCATCGGCACTGACCAGAATCAGCGCCCCCTTGACCCCTGTATAGGAGACCGACATCAGGCTATCCGCAGCGACGTTGACGCCGACGTGCTTCATCGCCGCAAGCGTCCTGGCGCCGCCGAACGACGCACCCACGACATTGTCCAGAGCCACTTTCTCGTTACTGGCCCATTCAGC
Source organism: Anaerolineae bacterium (assembly GCA_040774145.1). Lineage (GTDB taxonomy): Bacteria > Chloroflexota > Anaerolineae > B4-G1 > SLSP01 > PWVB01. The sequence continues at coordinate 1,660 of JAXGUU010000403.1, read as the reverse complement.
GCGGATGCCGGGGTAGCGTGCGAAGTTCTCCAGAATCTCGGTCGATGGGGTGCCGGGATAGGCCGAGGCGTACTGGACTCCAGCTTCCCATGCCCCCAGCGCGATGGCCTCATTGCCCGAGAGTAGCGTTTTCATCAGATAACCTCCTCAGGAGGGAATGAACGCGGCAGTTGGCGCGATTATACCCCGGAGGTTGCGCACTCACCAAGGACAGGCTCCCCGGATCGCGCACCGGGCAGCGAAGGGCTGTGAGGCGGCAGATCCCAGGTGCAGAGGGACGTGTTTGCCGGTGAGCCTCGGGCGGCTATAATCCGCGTATGGCTCCATCCCACAGCGAACCCGCCTCCGGCGGACGCGGACGCGATCAATGGCCCTGAGAACGCTCTACCAGTCCTTTCTCGATAGCGATCCCTCCCTCCTGCGCGTCATCGCGCGGCTCTGGAAGGTCGAGCTGCAGTCGAGCCGGAAGGCCGATATCGCCGCCGAGCTGGTGACGGCGCTCGCCAACGCGGAGGCGATCGATGACAGCCTCGAGCGCCTGTCGTCCGAGGAGCGTGAGGCACTCGATGACCTGGTCCGCCATGCCGGCACGATCCCCTGGGCGATCTTCACCCGACGCTGGGGACAGGTGCGTGCCATCGGTCCGGGACGCATCGAACGCGAGGAGCTCTGGCGCGATCCAGCCTCGGCGGCTGAGTCGCTGTCCTTCATGGGATGGGTGCATCGCGCCTTCGACGATCATCTGGGCAAGCCTGTAGAGATGGCCTTCGTGCCGGAGGAGCTGATGCTCTACTTGCCGGCCCCGCCTCCGCTGCAGATGACAGCGCCGCCCACAGCCGGGCCACCGCCGGTCGTGGTGCCCGGCGATGACACGCTCGCCGATGACCTGGTCACCCTGTGGTCGGCACTACAGCGAGGCGATCAGACGCGGGAGGCAATCCTCGCACAACTCCATCCTCCATCGGCCCGGCGACTTCAACTGCTTGAGACACTGTCCTTGGAGAGGGGATGGGTACGCCGTGGCGAGAACGACGCCATACGCCCCGTGGCCGCTACGATCCTGGAGTGGCTACAGGCCGATCCCTGGACACAATGGTCGACTCTCGCACAAGCCTGGATCACGAGCCAGGCGTACAGCGACGTGACCTTCGTCCCGACGCTGACGCCTGATCCGGTCAACCAATGGCCCAACGAGCCACAACGCACGCGCCAGACCTTTCTGGCGGCAGTGAAGCGCTGTGATCCCGGCGCATGGTATGACATCGGAGCCTTTGTCCAGTACGTCAAAGAGACCGCAACCGATTTCCTGCGTCCCGATGGCAACTACGACGCCTGGGCACCACGTGATGCCACATCGGCGGACCCGCTCCGCGGCTTCGGTGCGTGGGATGCCGTCGAGGGCGCTCTGATCACCGACGCCATCTGCAGAACCATGGCCTGGCTGGGGCTCGTTGACCTTGGTCAGGAGACCCCTGAGGCCTCGCCCGTGGCGTTTAAGCTCACGGATGCCGGCGCAGCACTGCTCGGCGGTTCTCCTCCACCTTCCTTTCCACCCCCAGACCAACTGGAGCTAAACGAGCTCGGCGAGATCCTCGCCCCTGCAAGACGACGATACGAGCGCTTTCAGCTCAGCCGGATCGCGGAGGCCATCGGCACACCG
>JAXGUU010000402.1:0-3598 GCA_040774145.1 Anaerolineae bacterium | reverse complement strand
GGGGCACCTGGACTCTCAGTCCGGTACTGCAGACCACCGTCTTGGTCGCGCCGGTGGCAGTGTCACCGATGACGGCCATCTCGGCCTCGGTGACCTCGAGCTCGACCGCAGCGGGGAGGTCGATACCCAGGATCTCACTACCCATCAGCGTGAGCGCGATTTCCATACCGTCCTTGAGGAATCCGGCTTTGTCGTCGATGCGGTCCCGGTGGACGCGGTGCTGCTCGTACGTCTCTGACTCCATAAAGTGGTAGTACTCGCCGTCCGTGTAGAGGTATTGGGCGGTGAGGCGCTCAACGGGCGCTTCCTCGAAACGATGACCGTCGAGGAAGTTCTTGGGAATGATCGCCCCGCTGCGCATGTTGCGGATCTTGGTGCGGATAATGGCGTTGCCGCGGCCCGGCTTGTAGTGCTGATACTCCAGGACCTCGAAAAGCTCACCGTCGAGCAGGAAGGTGGTCCCTTTGCGCAGCTCATTGGCATCAATCATGGGGAATCTCCTTTGTCTTTAGCTAGGTTCACATTATAGGGCCTGAGGCAGTTTCGTCAAGCAAGCTCTTGTGAATGGTAGTATAATGACTTGCAGCACGGACGTGTCGTTTGCGACCAACTGGTTTTTTACGTATAATTGGTGGTATATCCAGGAGAAAGGAGCGTTCCGATGGTCCGTAGACCGCTAGCCCCCGTATTGGTTAGTCTGATGATCCTCTCGGCCCTTCTGATGGGCTGTCGCAGGTCAGCCGTCCCCCCTGTCGACGAGCTGCAGGAGGAGGAGCCTATCGCCAGCTTCCAGGAGGCCCCGGAGGTTGAAGAGACCGAGGTGCCGGAGGTCTTGGAGGAGACCACCCCACCGCCGGATGAGTTGACACCCGAACCGACGGAGGTCATCGTCGACACGGAGCAGCCGGAGCCTGTCGTCACCGAACCGCCTGAGGCCGAGACCCCAACGGAGCCTGAGGTGATCGAGACGGTGGAGGCTGTGACCGAAGCGCCGACGCCCGTGGTTACCGGAGGTGCGTCGTCCTACGTGGTCCAGCCGGGTGACAATCTCTTCCGGATCGCCCTGCGGCATAACGTGTCCCTGCAGGCCCTGGCCCAGGCGAACAACATCACGAATCCATCAGTGATCCTGGTCGGGCAGACGCTGACGATCCCGCCGAGCGACGGCACGGCGCCGACCCAGCCCCCGCTGCCGGCAGGCTGCACGAACGTCTATGTGGTCAAGCCCGGCGACAATCTGTTCCGGATCGGCCTGCGTTACAACTACAGCCAGTACTTCCTGGCGCAGTACAACAGCATCCCCAATCCCTCTGTGCTCGCGGTAGGACAACAGATCTGCATCCCGTAGTCGCGGGGATGCGCAGGTGTGCGCGGAGAGTCGGTGACGCTCGGATGATACGGATTCACAGCTTGGACAACCCGAGAGTGCGGCGGGTGCTCGCTTTGCAGCGCAGCACCCGCCATCGCATGAAGGACCATCTGATGGTGGCTGAAGGCCTGCGACTGGTCGAGGAGTTGCTCGGGTCGGGCCTGCCGATCACCGAGCTCTTCGTGACGGAGGGCCTCCAGGGGGACGAGGTGCTGTGGTCGGGGCCGGCGGCGCTGCTCGCCGATGACGTTCAGGTCATCGTGGTCACCGACGAGGTGATGGCTGCGATGGCCGACACGGTGACGCCGCAGGGCGTGCTCGCCGTGTTGCCGATCCCCGAACTGCCCGCCGCCGGCGGACCGCGCTTTGTCCTGATCCCGGATCAGGTGCGCGATCCGGGCAATCTCGGCACGATGCTCAGGACAGCGTGGGCCGCAGGCGTGACGCAGGTGCTGCTGCCGCCCGGCACCGTGGACCCCACCAATCCCAAGGTCGTGCGCGCCGGCATGGGGGCCCACTTTCACCTGTCGATCAGGACGGTGGGGTGGGACGTGATCGCGTCAGCCGTTGAGGGCGCCGACGTCCGGCTCGCCGAAGCAGGACGGGGACTCGCCTATGATGCCGTTGACTGGCGAGGTGACGTGGCGTTGATCATCGGCGGCGAGGCCGCGGGCGCGGGCGGTGAGGCGCGGGAGGCCGCGGCGTGTGTGCAGATCCCCATGCGGCGAGGCGTGGAGTCGCTCAATGCGGCGGTTGCCGCGGGGATCCTGCTCTTCGAGGCCGCGCGCCAGCGCGGCGAGGGCTAGCGACCGCGGGATTCCGGGGCCAGCGCTGCCGAAATGATGGCGGCGTGATCGAAGGCAAGCTGCGGCAGCTCCTCGACGGACCACCAGCGCGCATCCTCCGCATCGTCGCCCGCCACCGGCACGGCGTCATCCGACTCCGTCGTCACCAGATAGGCGATGGAGACCACCCAACCGCGAGGGTCTCGCCCCGGTGCGCCGAAGGCTCCGATCTGTCGCTGCCCCACGCCGGTCAGCCCTGTCTCCTCGCTAAGCTCCCGTCGCGCAGCTACGTCCGGCGCTTCCCCCTCATCGGCGAACCCGCCCGGCAAGGCCCAGAGGCCGGCGAAGGGCGCGTGGCGACGACGGATGAGGAGGATCTGTGGGGGCTGGGAGGGCTCCTGTGCCGGCCTCAGGACGACGATGTCGACGGTGAGCGCCGGGCGTGGATAGGGATAGCAGTGAGGCGTGCGGTCGTCCCTCGCTAAGGTGTCATCTCCCATCGCGGGTGCTACTCCTCCTCGTCGGTCTCATCGGTCTCCTCTTCCTCCGCGGCGAGTCTCTCGGCAAGGCCGGTCACGAGGGTGCGCACAGCGGTCAGGGCCAACGCTGAGAGGAGCCCCGGTGAGAAGATCAGCAGCACCGGGAAGCCGATGGAGAGCACGAGGATCACAAGCGAGACCACCACGAAGAGAAGCGTGTGGAATGGTTTGAGCAGCGTCAGAAAGAGGCTGTTGCGCAGGGCCATGCCCAACGTCGGCTCCTCGAGCTCCATCAGGAAGGCCTGAGCGTAGAAGGCGATCCCTGTCCAGAGCAGGGCGAGCGCGATGAAGAGTGGCGTGGCCCAGGCTGCGACCGCCCGTGGGAAGGGTGATACGTCAGGAGCGTTGTAGAACCAGAGATTGACGGCAATGACAACGTAGCCAAAGAGGACGACGAAGAAGAGGAGTAGGGAGCGCAGGCCGAACTCCTTGATCCCCTCCCAGATGAGGTTCCACTTGACGCCCAGCCCGCGCACCGCTTTCTGCCCAATGGTATAGACGCCGGCGAGGAGGAAGGGACCGGGCAGGATGAGCAACCAGCTGAGGATGTGGCCCATACCCAGGATGAAATAGAAGAACAACTCTTCGTAGAAGGCGACGGTGGCCTTGCCGATGATCTTGAAAGGGTTCATACAACCAACTCCTGTGTGCGGGCCTCGACGGCTATGGCATCGCGCGACAGATGAGGCCCTTGAGGTAGGCGGCCTCGGGAAAGGTCAAGATCACCGGATGGTCGGCGCTCTGGACGAGGTGCCCGATGATCTGGACGTCCCGACCGACGTCCAGTGCGGCGCCGAAGATGATCTTCTGAAAGAGGTCCGCTGAGATCGCGCCTGAGCACGAGAAGGTGAAGAGCAGGCCGCCCGGCTTGAGCAGATGGAACGCCTGCATATTGATGTCTTTGT
>JAXGUU010000401.1:0-3614 GCA_040774145.1 Anaerolineae bacterium | reverse complement strand
AGCTGATGCGCCGCTTTGGCGGCGAGCGGCTCCAGCCGTGGATGGACCGTGCTGGCCTCGAGGACGAGGCACTCGAGTCGGGGATGCTGGGACGCGTGATCGAGTCGGTCCAGGAGCGGGTCGAGGGTTACAACTTCGACATTCGCAAGCACGTCCTGGAGTATGACAACGTCGTCAACAAGCAGCGCGAGGTCGTCTATGCCGAGCGCCGCAAGGTGTTGAGCCGGCCCGACCTGCACGATGACCTGATGACGATGCTCGAGGCCGAGATTCGCAGCGTGCTCGGCGGCTACTCGGAGAAAGCGGCGGAGGAAGAGCTCGATGAGATGCTGGCGGAGCTACGCCGGTTTGTGCCCATTCCCCGCAGCCTGAGTGTCGACGGCCTGCACGGGCTCTCGCTCGATGTCCTGGTCGAACGGCTGATGGGGTGGGCCGAAGAGACCTATCAGAAAATGAACGAGGGGCTGGGCGAGGACCTGTACCGGATGATGCGCCAGGAAGAGACGCCCGTCCGCACGCTCCTCGAGAACCAGGAGTCCTTCTACCGCAGCATCCGCGAGCGCCTGGCGGAGTCGGTGGGGCTTGACGCATTTGACGGGATGCACGACCAGCCGTTGCGCCGGCTGCCCGAGGCGCTCGAGGCCAGGGTGCGCGAGGCCGTCGTCGAGACGCAGCGCCTGTTCCGCGACCGGCGGCTGATGTTGCGCCAGATCGACGATCACTGGGTGCACCACCTGACGAGCCTGGATATGTTGCGCGAGGGCATTGGCCTGCGGGCGATCGGGCAGCAGAACCCCCTGGTCTCCTATCAGAAGGAAGCCTTTGAGATGTATCAGGAGATGCTGGCGTCGATCCAGTCCCAGGTGGTGCGCTCGCTGTTTCTGGTGCCCCAGGCGCCGCCCGGAGGTGGCCAGCGACGGGCTGCCGTCGACCCGGCGCGCCAGGCGGCAGCGGCGCGACAGCGCCAGCTCTCGTTCCGCGCCAGTGGCGGTGGGCAGGCGAGCGACGCCGCGCCCGAGCCGCACCGGGCCTCGACCAAGCCCGGGCGCAACGACCCCTGTTGGTGCGGGAGCGGCAAGAAGTACAAGGACTGTCACTGGCGAGAGGATCAGCGCGCCGCTTCGGCGGCAGGCCGGTCGTGATCTGAGCTCTGCGGCCCGGCTGCTGCCGTTGGAGCCCTATCCCGGGTGGTGAGGAACGTGAACACAGTGGGTGCGGTTGCCAGCAAGCCTGACGGGGATGGACGGTTGGCCCTGATCCGCGAGATCAGCGCCCTGGCCGTGGGCGAGATACCCAGCGCCCGGGCGTTTGCCACTGCGCTGGAGCGGACGCTGCAGATCCTGGAGCTCGACGTCGTCGCTGTGTGCGCCGGCGACCCCCTGACCTTGCGCATGCAGGCTGGTGGTGTGACCGTCCGCCCTGGCACAGCTGCGCCGGTGGGGCTCGCCGTACTTGCTGCAGCCGAGCGCAAGGTGCTCGTGTCAAGCGACCTCGTGGCGGAGCAGCGCTGGCCTGCGCCCTCCTGGGCGTCGGGTGCCGCACGCTCCGAAGCCGCCCTCCCCATCGTCTATCGCGGGCGCCACATCGGCATCCTCGACCTCTGCAGCCCCGCCGTCGATGGCTTTGACCAGGGTACCCTCGAGACGTTGGAGACGGTGGCCGAGCTCCTCGCCGTCATCATTGCTCAGGAGAGCTGGGGCAAGGGTGAGGGCACAGGCACCTCGCCGGAGTTGCAGCGTGCCTACCGGCGGCTGCAGGAGTTCTCCGAGCTCAAGGCGCACATCTTGCGCAACGTCTCTCACGAGCTCCGCACGCCCCTGACGCTGATCAAGGGGCACCTGGAGCTGCTGATGGATGACCCGGCGCACGCACTCCTTCCCGAGCAGACAAAGACACTCAACGCGGTCTGCGACAGGGTCGACGATATCGTGGCGATCGTGGATCGGACGGTATCGCTGAGCCCGATCGACGATCTGTCACTGGCCTATGAGAAGATCCTCGTGCGCGATCTGCTCCAGGAGACCGTCGAGGCGTTCGCGCGTCGGGCACGGCACACCGCTGTGGCGATCACGGTCGAACCGGTCGATGAGGCGCTTTACCTGTATGGCGATGCTGACAAGATTCGCCAGCTCTGCTACAATCTGCTCGACAACGCGGTGAAGTTCAGTCCCAACGGCGGGCGGGTGACCATCCAAGCCCTCTCGGAGGGTGCCAATGTTCACCTCATCGTCGCCGATCAGGGCATTGGGATACCCGAGCGCCAACTGTCCCAGATCTTCGAGACGTTCTATCAGATCGACGGCTCGACCACGCGCCGCTTTGGCGGGCTGGGACTGGGGCTTACGGTGGTCAACCGGATTGTCGACGCCCACAAGGGCGAGATCTGGGTCGAGAGCGAGGTCGACCGTGGCAGCGTGTTCCACGTGCTCTTGCCCAAGCACGTGCCGCAGGAGTAGCCGCGCGCAAGCATACCGGAGGGTTTGACGTATGACGCCGATGGACGGGGTGCCTGAGCGTATCCAGCCACAGGATGGCCTGCGGCCCTGGTCGTACCAGCTTCCCAAGATCGATCTGCACCGCCACCTCGAGGGCTCGCTCCGGCTGGCCACGCTGACCGAGCTGGCGCAAGCGTATGCGATTCCGCTGCCCAGCTATGATGTCGAGGGGCTGCGTCCCTACGTGCAGATGGTGGAGGATGTCCCCGACTTCCGCCGTTTCATCGACAAGTTCGAGCTCTTGCGGTTGTTTTACACGTCCAGGGAGGCCATCCAGCGCGTCACGCGCGAGGCCATCGCCGATGCGGCGGCGGACAACATCGTCTATTTGGAGTTGCGCTTCAACCCGCTGGCATTGGCGAAGATCCAGGGCTTTGCCTTCTCCGACGTTGTGGCCTGGGTGCTCGAGGCCACGGCGGAGGCCGAGCGAGAGACCGGGCTCAGGACCTGCCTGATCCTCCAGATCCCGCGGCAGGAACCCCTCGAAGTAGCCAACGAGATCGTCGAGATCGCGATCGCCACCTTCGGACGGTGGGTCCGTGGTGTCGATCTGGCGGGGGATGAGGTGACCTACCCACCCGAGCGTTTCATCGAGCCCTTCCAGCGGGCCTATGACGCCGGTCTGCACATCACCGTCCACGCCGGCGAGGCGATGGGCGCCGAGAGTGTGCGCAAGGCCGTGCTGCATCTCCACCCCCAGCGCATTGGCCACGGGATTCGCGCGATCGAGAACTCCGCGGTGATCCGGATGCTCTATGAGCAGGGCATCGCGCTCGAGGTCTGCCCAACCAGCAACTTCCAGACGGGTGTGGTGAGCACCTTTGCCGTCCATCCGCTCGCGGATCTGCTGAAGCTGCGGCTGCGGGTGACCCTCAACACGGACGATCCGGGCGTCTTTGCGACGACGTTGACCGATGAGGTGCTCGTGGCGGTGGAGCGGATCGATGTCCCACAGGAGGCCATCTACCGGATGCTGTGCACTGCGGTCGAGGCCGCCTTCATCCCCGACGAAGAGCGAGCGTGGCTGCGTGCCAGGCTCACGCACGCGCTGGCCCACGACCCCGCCGGGCTTGCGGCGTTCTCGGCAACGTCCGCAGCAAGCTCGCGCCAGACCTCGCT
>JAXGUU010000400.1:0-3620 GCA_040774145.1 Anaerolineae bacterium | reverse complement strand
TCGTCTATCCCTTCCTGCAGCGCTACTTCACCACCGGCGTCAAGTTGGGATCGATCAAGGGATAAGCCCCTGCTTCAGAGCTCGACCAGGCGGCGCTCGGCCCCGGACCTACCGAGGGCCAGCGCCAACGCGAGTGCGGCCAAGCCATCGGCGCCGGAGACGGGGACGGCGGTATCGTCCAACACGGAGGCAACGAAAGCCGCTAGTTCGGCCTTGATGGGCTCGTCCTGCGACACCGGGAGGTCGACGACCGGTCCCTCCCTCACACGGCTGTAGCAGCCCTGGACGGTTCGGGAATCGCCGTCGGCATCGGCGTTCGCGAAGAGGGTGAGCTGCGGGTGGATGCAGTCGGCGTGGAGCATCCCCCGGTCGCCCAACACGGTCACGTCGCGGATCCGGGTGGGCGTCAGCCAGTTGAGCTCCAGCATGCCCACGACGCCGCTTGGGAAACGCAAGAGGGCTGCGAGCAGATCGACCTGCCGGTCGTGGATGCGCTGCGAGATCTCGGCATAGAGGCCCAACGGCTCCTCTTCGAGAAGGTGACGCATCAGGTCCAGGTCGTGGGGCGCCAGATCCAGCACCACACCGACGTCGCGGACGCGGTAGGGAAAGGGCCCGATACGCCTGCAGACGATCTGGTGAATGCGACCGAGCTCGCCCGCGGCGACGTGCTCCTTGAGGGCCCTGACTGCCGAATCAAAACGCACGATGTGCCCCACCATCAGCTTCCGATCGGCGACCAGGGCCATATCGATCAGGGCCTGGGCCTCAGCCAGGTTCGCGGCGATCGGCTTTTCGACCAGCACGTGGCAGCCCGCCTCGAAAGCCATGCGAGCCACCTCCATATGGGCCGTCGTGGGCACCGCCACCGAGGCCAGGTCCGGTTGCTCCACGCGCAGCATCCGCCCAACGTCCGTATACGCCCTGCCCCCATACTGGGCTGCGACCCGTGCGCAGCGGGTCTCGGTCGTCGCCGCCACCGCCACCAACTCGGTCTCGGGCAACTCGGCGTAGACGCGAGCGTGGCGCTCTCCCATCGAACCGACACCGATCACCGCGGCCTTCAGCCGGGACATGGCCCACCTCCTCAGATAGTGTTAGTTGTCCCCTATCAGCATCCGGCGCTGATCCTGCAGCCGGCGCCACTTGGGCTCGTCCTCGATCTGGACCTCGTTGAGGCGCCGGTAGAGCCCGTGATGCGCCATCAAGGCGTCGTGCGTGCCGCTTTCCACGATCTCGCTGCCTTCCAGCACACAGATCAGATCGGCGCTGCGGATCGTGGAGAGGCGGTGCGCGATCACGATGGTCGTCCGACCGACCATCAGCCGCTCCAGGGCCTGTTGAATCAGCGCCTCCGTCTCGGCATCAACCGAGGAGGTCGCCTCATCCAGGATCAGGATCGGCGCGTCCTTGAGGATCGCCCGGGCGATCGCGATGCGCTGTCGCTGCCCGCCGGACAACTTGACGCCGCGCTCGCCGATCACCGTGTCGTACCCGTCGGGGAACTCGGTGATGAAGCCGTGGGCGTTGGCGATCCTGGCGGCAGTCACCACGTCCTCCTCCGTCGCGTCGGGGCGCCCGAAGAGGATGTTGTTGCGAATGGTGCCGTGGAAGAGGAAGACCTCCTGGCGCACGATGCTGATCTGCTCACGCAGGCTCTTGAGCGCATAGTCGCGCACATCGACCCCATCCAGCGTGATCGAGCCCTCCACCACATCGTAGAAGCGAGGGATCAGGCCCGCCATCGTCGTCTTGCCCACCCCGGTCGGCCCGACCAAAGCGACAACCGATCCGGGTTCCACGTCGAGGCTGATGTTTCGCAGCACCCAATCGCCGCGATCGTAGCGGAAGCTGACGTCGTGGAAGCCGATCGCGCCCTGCGCCCGCGCTCCGAAGTTGCGGGCGTCGGGCCGTTCCACAACATCCGGCTCCTCGGCCAGGAGGTCGGCCACGCGCTCCGCACCCGCCAAGGCCTCCTGAATGCCCTCCCATGCCCCACTCAACGCCTGAACGGGCTGATAGAACTGCCCCAGGTAGAGGAAGAAGGCCACCAGGTCCCCTATCGATAGGACCTGACGCAGGGCCAACCGTCCCCCGAAGTAGATCAGTCCCACGGTGCCCAGCGACGAGACGAACTCGACGAAGGGTCGGAAGGCCGCCATCATCCGCAGCGCGCGCAGCATGGAATCGCGATAGCGGTCAATGTGACGGCCCACGTGTTGAGCCTCGATCTCCTCGCGCGTGAAGGCCTTGATCTCACGGATGCCCGCTAGATTGTCGTTCAGCGTAGCGTTGAGCTCCGCCAACTCGCCCTGCCGCTCGCGGAAGGCCGGGCGCACATACTTGGAGACCCCACGCATCGCGACCACAATCAGCGGCACCGGGATCAGGCTCATGAGCATCAGCTGCCAGTTGATGCCGATCAACACCGCACTGATCCCGATCAGGGACAGGATGTTCACCGTCACATCCGGGACCGCATGGGCGATCAGCTGCTCGAAGAGGCGCGTGTCGTTGATCACCCGCGACATCAGCTCGCCCGTCTGCTTATCCTCGTAGTAGTGCATCGACAGCCGCTGCAGGTGCGTGTAGATGTGGCGCTGCGTCTCCGCAACCACCTGCCAACCGGCGACGTGAGAGAGATAACTGCGCACGAACTGCATCGCGGCGCGCACGATATAGACGCCCAACGCGAGGAGCGCCAGCTGCGTCATCGTCCGCAGCGACTCAGGACTGAGCCCCAACTCCGTGACGGTATCGACCATCCGGCTGATGATCCACGGCGCCAGCAGCTGTACGCCCACGAGCACGAGCATGCTCACCATGGTCGCCACCAAGGGCCAGACGTGGTGTTTGGCGTATTTCAGTACGAACAACAGGGGTTTCATCGTGTTGCCCTCCCAACGATAGATTTCGGGGTGCGAGCGTGCACGGCGTTCCACGTTCCTCAGTGGCACCCATCATAGCATAGATGGAGTTGCCACGCGAGCGGAGTTCGCCTATGATGTCACTAGACATCACGACCATCTCGAGGAGCGAAGCCATGGCTGAAGCCCAACCCGATCTACACGGCCAGGATAACCCGGGGATCCCAATGCCGGACACCAGCCACATCGCTCGCCAGGCGCTGGATATCCCGTATGCGCAGCTCTCTGCGGCACAGAAGCTCGATGTCTATTGGCCCACGGGCCACGCTGCCCCCCACCCGGTCATCGTCCACATCCATGGCGGCGCCTTCATGGCCGGCGACAAGGGCGATACGCAGCTCGAGCCCGTCCTGAGAGCACTGGACCGTGGCTACGCGGTGGTCTCCATCAACTACCGCATGAGCGGTGAGGCGCTCTTCCCGGCGCTGGTCCACGATACCAAGGCTGCCATCCGTTGGGTCCGGGCTCACGCCGAGGAACACGGCTTCGACCCTGACCGGGTCGCCGTCTGGGGTGGCTCCGCAGGCGGCTACCTGGCCCTGATGGCGGGCGTCTCCGACGGCATCGCGGCGCTGGATGACCCCTCCCTGGGCAACGCGGAGCCATCCTCAGCGGTCCAAGCCGTGGTCGCCGGGTTCCCGCCGACCAACTACCTGCTCATGGACGCGCAGCTCGCAGCCTCGGGCTTCTTCC
>JAXGUU010000399.1:0-3624 GCA_040774145.1 Anaerolineae bacterium | reverse complement strand
TGAAGAGGATCAGCAATATGACGCCACAACCCATGCCCGAACACGAACAACCACGTCCGAAGCCGAACCGTTCCTGGAGCCAGTCAAAGACCACATCCAGAAAGGCGAGCTTGAGAAGACCCACCAGACAACCCTGTCGACGCTGCATCGTGACACCCCTTCTCGAAGTCAGTATGGCCCACGACCCGAATCACGGGCCGGTGCCGGGTCAGGCGTCACCGCTCCTTCTCGGCAGCGGTGACGCCAACGTCCGTCCACAGGGTGTACGCACAGGCTAGTCCAATGGTTGCAGAATGAGCTTGCCGCTCACCGACGAGACGATCACGTGGACACACGCCTCGGCAGCCTCACACGCCGAGTTCCGCCAGACAGCCCCCTCCCGATGGAAGCCCGGTGCCTCAACGCGACCGGTCACCGCCGTGAAGCGAGCCACTATCGGCGTGCCCTGCCGGTACCGGACCCGGGTGACGCCGGACACGCAGTTGACGATCAGCGATTGACCGTGAGCAGCCTCCACCTGCAAAAGCACGTTGACGTCGCTGCTGGCTGTCGCGATCGTCGTGCTCTCCAGTTTCGGCATCGTCCCATTGAGCTGCAGGTCGATGTGACCACTCGCGCTATTGAGCTTGACGCGCCGCAGCTCGGGGAAGCCCCCGGTCAGACGCAGATCGTTCTCGCCGCTGGCATTGGCGATCGCCACCTCCTCAAGCTGTTGATAGCGGCCATCGAAGACCAGCTCATTGAGCCCGCTGCCTGACGTCACCGACACATGCTCCAGATGTGGGTGATCGCCGCTCAGGTCGGCACGACATCCTCCACTACCCAGTGCAGCACGCAGCTTGCGAATCTGCAGCGTGCGGAAGTCGAGATCTGCCTGTCCTGAGCCGAGCTTCAATGCGACGTCGAGCGGAACGGTGTCGTTCAGTTGCAGATCCCAGTGATAGTTAGGGCTGAACTGCAGGAGCCCCAAGAGATCGGGCTGCCGAACGTCCAGATGTCCCGTACCCTCACGAACCTCATAGAGGACCTCCGGACGCCAGTCCTGGTGCGCGTAACTGAAACGCGCCCTAATGTGTCTGCTACCCGGCAGTGATCAGCCCTCGGGTTCCTCGTCCCAGACGTAGTCCTCAAGCGCTTGGGCCGCCAGTCGTAGGGCGGGATCATCGGAGTAGTGTCCGCGTCGATTCGGAGGGAGAAGTTCGGCGATCCGTTGCATCATCTCGTGGCCGATGGCATCCAGCCTCTGACGTCTCTCACGTCCGCGCCCCGGCGCGGCAAAGGGACCAAACGGGGCGCCCACGCGAACGGTCACACCATGGCGTCGACCGCGACGCAGGGCCGAGAAGACATCGGACAGACCATCCATGCCGACAGGTAGAATCGGAACGTGGGATCTCGTCGCCATGAAAGAGGCGCCCGGTCGCGGAGGGCGTAGGAGCGCATGCGCACTCGATCCCTCAGGGAAGATGCCCAGAATCCCACCCTGATCAAAGACCGCTTGTGCAGCCCGAAAGGCGATCTGCGATCCCGTACCGCGATAGACCGGATAGTAACCCCACAGCTTGCGGAGCTGTCCGACGCCCGCCGGTGCGTTGGGCACGGTGAACCCGCCCACGAACTCAATCGGCCACGGAACGATCGCCAGCAACGCCACCGGGTCCAGGAAACTGAAGTGGTTCCCAACAACCAGCAGCGGACCCGTTGCGGGGAGGTTCTCGGTCCCCTCAACCCGAAAGTCTGAGATGGCGCCGAATATGGCTCGCGTCACGCGGCGAATCATCCCCCGAATCAGGCGGCGGCGAGGGTACTTGAACTGCACGGTGTCGGTTGCCATGCCGGGATTGTAATCCCGAGGCACGGGCCGTCAAGTCACGATTGACAGGATCTGCGCATCTCACTACAATCAATCGCCGTGCACAGGAGACATGTCTTGGCCGATCCACGTGCGCACCCGGACCCCACATCGCGGTGTGCCGCTGCGCGCGGCGCTGGCGCAGGACGGCGTCGGAAAAGGAGGTAGGAGAGACACAGAACGAGAGAAGTGTAACCACCCGTAGCACCACAGTGTTCATGATGCTTGATCTCATATCTCAGCCATCAATGGTGAGAACAACTCGCTCATGGCGATCAAGCGCAACTACTCCGTCGCCGTCTTGATAGCTGCGGGGGCATCGCCATGGTGCTTGGCTTCATCGGCAAACCCGCCGCCCTGGTCAACACGATCCCCGTTGCCGTCACCGGCGGGCTGTCGATCTACCTCTTCGGTGTGATCGGCAAGCAGGGTATCGCCCTGATCCAGAGCGAAAAGGTGAACCTCTTCGATCCCAAGAACCTGGCCATCGGGTCGGTGATCCTCGTACTCGGCGTCGGCGGAGCTATCGGGATGCCGAACGGGCTCTAGTATCCTGTCGGCTCGGGACCCTGCTGCCCGATCTCAGGTAGGCCGAGCCTCCGGCGCGCCTCTGCGAGAATCGCGACCGTGCCGGAGGCCCCCACCCTTGTTACGCCTAGCGCCCGCACCTCGAGTAGGCGATCGAGTGTTCGAACGCCGCCGGCCGCCTTCACCTGCACATAAGGTGGAGCGTGCCGGCGCATCAGCTTGAGATCGGCATCCGTGGCGCCGCCACTACCGTAGCCGGTGGAGGTCTTGACCCAGTCTGCCCTGAGCTCGCCGCAGAGCTCACACAGTTTCACTTTAGCCGCTTCGTCAAGGTAGCAGTTCTCGAAGATCACCTTGACCTTCTGGCCCGCATCGTGCGTGACGGCGATCACCGCTTCGAGATCTGCACGCACGTAGTCCCAATCGCCGCTCAGGACCTTGCTGATGTTCACGACCATATCGAGCTCCTGCCCGCCATCCGCCAGCGCCTGCCGGGCCTCGGCCACCTTCACCGCGGTCGTGTGCCCGCCGTGGGGAAAGCCGATCGTCGTACTGGCTTTGACCGTACTACCGGCTAGTCGCGCGGCGCAGCGGCCCAGGTAGTAGGGCATGATGCATACGCTGCCGACGTCGTAGTCGAGCGCGACCTGGATGCCTGCTTCCAGATCATCGGTCTGGAGCGTCGGGTTGAGCAGTGAGTGATCGATCATCTTGGCAATCTCTGCATAGGTGTAGTCCATCGGTAACTCCTCTCTGTGGTAGCTCCATCTTATCACGAATCATCACGCATCACAGCGTGTCGACAAGTTGACGACTCAGCCAACGCCCGTATACTACGTTCAGCCACACGGCGCGACGCCCAAGAGGGTGAAGAGACAACGATGAAAGACCATGTATTGGCGATTGACATCGGCACACAGAGCGTCCGAGCCCTGCTCTTTGACCTCAACGGCACCTTAGTCGCGAAGCACAAGATCGCCATCCAGCCCTACGTCTCCCCCAGACCGGGCTGGGCCGAGCAAGACCCCGACCTTTACTGGGATAAGCTACGCGAGGCCTGCCACTCGCTGTGGCAGGAAAGTCCGGTGCCGCCTGAGGCCGTCGCAGGCGTCGCGTTGACGACTCAGAGAGCGACGATGGTCAACGTCGACAAGCAGGGTCGCCCCCTGCGACCCGCCATCCTCTGGCTCGACCAACGACGCGTGGAGACCCTCCAGCCGGTAGGTGGTCTCTGGGGTCATCTC
>JAXGUU010000398.1:0-3625 GCA_040774145.1 Anaerolineae bacterium | reverse complement strand
GTCGAACGGCTTTTCGCCTGGCTGCAGAACTACCGGCGCTTGGTGGTGCGCTACGAGCGGCATGCCGAGAACTACCTCGCTTTCGCCCAGTTGGGCTGCATCATCATTCTGCTGAAACACTGTTTTTGAGATGAGTTCTAGGCATCGTTAAGCGTCAGGGTGAGGGCCTCGCCCGGTGCGAGGCCCGTGGTCACGCCCCACACAGCGCCCTGCGATGCCAGGTCGGGCCAGATCTGGTTGACCTGGGTGGGTGGTGGGTCGGGTTCGACGTAGAGATCCACCCAGAAGTGATCGACGACCGGGGCGTTGCCGACATTCCTGATCAGGACCTCGACGCCCGCCTCGTGCGCCACGAGGCGATCGACCTGCAGGTCCGGCGCCACGACGTGGTTCCGAGCGATCAGGGGCAGGTGGACCTGGTGCCACGCTACGACGATGGTGACCTCATCGGGGGTAGGGGCAGCCAACCCGACGGCGTTGGTGATGGCGAGGGTGAAGGTGAGCACGGTCGACTCTGCAGGCGCCGTGAAGGTCGCGGTGACGTGCTCGCGGCTGCTGAGCGCCACCGCCGGACCGCCCACCTGCGTCCAGAGGTAGGTGAGGGGCCCCTGTCCGTTGGGGTCGTGGCTGCGGCTGCCGTCCAGGGTCACCGTCTGGTGCGGGATGACCACCTGGTCGGGACCGGCATCGGCCACGGGATCGGTGTAGCCGCGGATGGCGAAGGGCCCGCGAACGCTGCGGTTGCCGGCCTCGTCATAGGCCTCGACCCAGAGGGTGTAGCCGCCCAGCGGCGCCGGATCAGGCGTGTAGGACCAGTGCTCGCCCTCCGGCGTCAGCTCAGCGGCATAGCTCTCGCCACTCGCGAGGTTCAGACGGACGCGGACCAGCGCGACGCCGCCCCCATCGCGGACGATGCCGGTCAGCACCGGGCCGGTCAGAACCGGGCCGGTCAGAACCGGGGCACTCACGAGAGACGGCGTCACGTAGGGCCGTGTGACGACGTCGGTCACGACCAGTTCGGGGGCGACCGTGTCGATGACCGTCGTCACCCAGTCACCCGCAGGGCCGGTGTTCCCGACACCATCGGTCGCGCGTGCGCGCAGTCTGTGGGTCACACCGTCCTCGATCGGCAGGGCCCAGGTGTAGAGCCAACGCTGCTCCCCCTGGTCATCCGGTGGATAGACCAGCGCCGGCTGCCAGGGCTGATCGGGCTCGTCGAGCTGCAGGACGACGCTCTCGACCCGGCTGCCGGGGAGGGGATCGGTCGCGCGACCGATGATCTCCGCATAGCGACCCCGGAGGTAGGCCGGCAGCGCCAGGGAGACGGTGGGGGGCTCGGGGTCGACGACGTAGTCGATCACGAGCGGATCGCTGGTGTGGCCGTAGTGATCCGTCGCACGTACCTGGAGGCGCCACGCATCGATGGCGGGGATCTCCACGTCGGCCTGCCACGAGGTGGTGCCGGCTGCCCTTTCCCATACTGTGCTGCTGCCTGCCAGGAGCTCCACATAGGCGACGCCGATACCGCCGGCATCGTCAGCTGTGCCCCACAGCGTCCAAGCCCCGGGGCGCAGGACTTCGGAGGCCTGGCGGGTGATGACGGCGACGCTCGGGGGCAGGGCGTCCACACGATGGGTGATGTCGGCCCGGATCGAGGTTGAGGCGGGGTTCAGTGTGGCCTCGAGGGTCACACGATCGACACCCTGCAGGTCCGTCAACCGGCCCACAAGGGTGACGGTGTGGGTCGCTCCCGCCGCAAGTGGGCCTGCGTCGAGCAGCATCCGGTCGTCGCGCGTGCAGTCCACACATGTCGCGCCATCGACCGATTGGAGGCTGAGTCCCTGGGACGCGGTCATCTGCAGCGGCAGATTCGCGATGGTGCCGGCCTCGTGATTCACCAGGGACAGGGTATAGGTCATCAGATGTCCCGGGCCCCATGGGATCCGGGTCGAGCGACTGCTCTCAAGTGTCATCGCGACGCTCTGCGCCCGGGGCTGTCCGCTGTTCGGGACTGTCTCACCGCACAGGTCGGTCCATGTATAGGGCTGCGTCCAGCTCCCTTCCAGCGGGTTGGTGGTGGGGAATGCACTCCACAGGTGCCCCTCGTCGTCGACCGCGAAGGCCAGCATCTGGAGCCTGCTGATCTGGGGGATGTCAAGCGGTAGGCGGAGCTCGAGCCCGCCGCTGTCGTGGGAAGCGAAGTCCAGGGGGTGGGCCACCCACTGCCCGTTGAAGGACCAGAGCGTGCCGTCGGTGGGACCCACGACCTGTATCGCGTAGTTCGCGGCAAAGGGCAGGCGCGCGTGCGCGCCCTGATCCACCGGCACGTCGGATCCGCCGGCGCCGGTGTCGAGGTAGGCCCACAGCGTCCCATCAAGCTGCCACCACGCGCCCTGCCAGCCGAGGTAGAAGGCGCTGCCGTCCCACGTAGCATAGAGCGCTTGCCGCTGTCCTGACCCGGTCCCGAGCAGCATCGGGCGCTCATCGTCGTCCAGGAGCTCCTCGTCGCTGCGCCATTCATCGTTGTCCAGATCGAGGACGCCGTCGATGAGGATGGCGTGGCGGCGGTCGGCGCAGGGCACGGTGGGATCTCCCTGCGTGCCCACATACCACGGGCCGTAATGGCGGGAGAACTGGTTGCCGGCGGTATCCTGAGCGCCGAGATGCACGTACCATGCTCCCGGCAGGTCCAGCAGCCTCCCGCCCTGGTTGTCGGGATGGAGGTGCTCCGGGGCTGTGGGGAGCGTGTCACTGATCCGGTCGATCGCGAGAAGCGCAAAGGCGTCCCCGCCGCCGTCGACCGGCGCGTTCCAGGTGACGGTCAGGGTTGTAGGTTTGTCGAAGTGGGTGCCCACAGGTGCGCTGAAGGTCACCGGATCGAGCCCCGTGGGTGCGACGTTGTCGACGGTGACACGCCAGGGGAGCTCGGTCGCAGCGCCGGCGTGATTGGTCGCCCGAACCACCACCGGGTAGCTGACGGCCTCCTGGTCCTCAGGCAGATGCCACGCAAGATGCCAGGCGTCGCCGTCGCGGTGGGCCGGGCGCCAGAGATAGCCGCCATCCAGGCTGACCTCGACAGCGGCGATGCCGCTGTGAGGGTCCGCGGCTGTGCCGCGGAAGGTGACGGACGACGTCACCACGCTGCCCATCGCGGGTGCGCTGACCGTCAGGATGGGGGGCTCGGCGGACGGGGGGACCTGCCCAGTGATCGTGAAGGTCACCGGGATGCTCTGACCGAGGTTGCCGGCCCTGTCGGTGGCGACGGCATAGGCCATATGCGTGCCGTTGGGGAGCGTCAGCCATGTGCGGAAGCTGCGCGATGCCGCGCCGGCTGATGCCGCGTCGTCCGGGTCCCAGGGGTCGGCGACCCACTGCGCCGTGCGTCTCTCGCCATTGACGACGAACGCGATGCCCTCGACGGAGAAGGCGCCACCGGCGTTGTCGGCCACAGCGGCACGCAGCTCCAGGGGCGAGGTCAGCAGGCTGCCGCCGGACGGGGAGCGCCAGCTGACCTCGGGCGGTGTGGCGTCGGTGACGAATGCACCCTCGTACCAGGTCAACGGGTCGTCCTCACGATTGCCGACGACGTCCGTCGCGCGGGTGTACAGGCGATGCAGTCCCTCCT
>JAXGUU010000397.1:0-3651 GCA_040774145.1 Anaerolineae bacterium | reverse complement strand
TGGGGCTCCCTGCCAGTGGGATCGGCCACGTGCCGGATCAGGCCTCGCGCGGCAAGGCCTTCCGCGTCTACCTCGAAGATGCCGCGGCGCAGCCATGGTGCGTCGGCGTGCATTATTTCACGCTCTACGATCAGTCGGCACTGGGGCGCTTCGACGGCGAGAACTACAACATCGGCTTCGTTGACGTGTGCAGCCGGCCCTATGGCCCCTTGATCGCAGCGGCGCGGGCCGGCCACGAGCGGATGTATCAGGTTGCAGCGGGTGAGCTTGCTCCGTATGACGATGAGCCGCCCTATCTACCGCTGCTGTTCTTGTAAGAGGACTGCATCGATGGTCGATGCGACCGGCCTGGCGCCCTCTACTCCAGATCTGTCAGATCGCTCGGTCGAACTCGCGACCCGTGTCAAGAGCCGGCGTCCTGCCGTTACTGGTTATGTAGGGTTAGCTCGACCTTGGGTGACGCGTGGGCCAATCGTTACGCGTCACTCGTCAGCCTCATGGAGGTGATCGACATGAACGGTCGCGAACGCATCGTGACGGCATTGGAGGGTGGCACTCCGGATCGAATCCCCTGCGCGCTCAACTTCTACCATGTGACGCTCGACGGGGTGGCGCCCCTGGGGTATGACTGGGAGGGGCTGATCGACGTGCAGTTCGTGCGCCTGCCGCCCTCGCCCGAGGAGGAGGCCTTCAGCCGGGCGGCACGCCCCTTTCCCTATGACACTCGCCTGGGCACCTTCGAGCAGATGGCGACGTACGCTCATTGGTCGTATCGCCCGGAAGCGCCGCTGCAGCGCAATCCGCTCGCCAAGGCGGAGACGCTGGCGGACCTGCAGGCCTTTCCCTTCCCGGACGTGAGCACACCCTACCACGTGGACGGGTTGCGGGAGCAGGTGCAGGCGCTGCACGCCCTTGGGCTCGCCGCAGGTGGGAACCTGCCGCATTTGGGCGGCGAGCTCTTCGAGGCGGCCTGGCGCTTGCGGGGCCTGGAGGCCTTCCTGCTTGACCTGCTGGAGCGACCCGATTGGGCGGACTTTCTGCTGGATCGGCTGACCGATCTGGCCTGCCGCAACGCGGCGGCCCTCGCACGCGCTGGCGTTGACGTGCTCTCGCTCGACGATGACGTGGGCGCCCCGGTGACGATGATGATCAGCCCGGCGCTGTGGCGGCGCTTCTTCAAACCGCGCATGGCGACGATCATCGCGGATGCGCGGGCGATCAAGCCCGACCTGCGCTTCATCTTCCATAGCGACGGCAACTTTGCCCCCTTGATCTCCGATCTGCTTGATATCGGCATCGACGGGATCAACCCGCTGCAGCCGGAGCACATGGACGCCGCCAAGATCCGGGCCCGCTATGGCCTGCGGCCGGCCCTCTGGGGCACCGTCGGACGCCAGACCACCTTCAGTTTCGGGAGTCCGGAGGCGATCCACGAGGAGGTGCGGTTGCGGATCGCCACGCTGGGCCGTGCGGGCCTGATTCTGTGCCCCGCCTACGACCTCGGCGAGCCGGACATCCCCTGGGCCAATGTGGCGGCGTTCCTGGAGGCGGTGCGGGCGTACGGCGGGTGATGGCCGGCCCCACGGCGTCGATCTGTCTTGACACCGGTCGCCTCTCGCCGTACAATGCTGTTAGCGCTAACGGTAACGCTAACAGCCGTGGTCGGGGCGTATGGTCTGCGTCCCTTCCCGGTCCAGTATGACGGGAGCTGAAGCGTGTCTGACTCCATCAGGTCGATCAACCACGTGACGATGGCCGATGTCGCCCGCGAGGCCGGGGTCTCGATGATGACCGTCTCGCGCGTGGTCAATGACAAGGGCGATGTCAGCGTTGCCACACGGGAGCGGGTGCTGGAGGCGATTGACCGCCTCGGTTATCGCCCCAGTAGCATCGCCCGTGGGCTCGCGATGCGTCGCACGGGGACCCTGGGCCTGGTGGTCCCCGATGTCGCCAATCCCTTCTTCGCGGAGGTCGCCCGCGGCGTTGAGCGGGTGGCCTATGCGGAGGGCTACAACGTCTTCCTCTGCAACACGGACGAGGATCCCGAGCGCGAGCTCGAGGTGCTCGGCTCGCTAGAGGAGAAGCGGGTGGACGGCATCGTGCTCTGCAGCTCGCGCCTGGCACCGGACGATCTGCACATCGTGATGGAATCTCACCCCGCGGTGGTCCTGGTCAACCGCCGCGCAGATGGCGCCGGGGCTAACGTGGCGGCGGTTCTGGTGGATGACGTGACCGGCGGGCGGCTGGCGACGGAGCATCTGCTGGAAGCCGGTCATCGCGCGATCGGCTTCGTCGCCGGGCCGTTGGGGTCGCACAGCGGGCAGGGGCGGTTGGCGGGGTACGCCGCCGCGCTGGTCGAAGCCGGGCTGGAGCGCGACGCCCGATGGGTTGAGCCGAGCTCGCCGGTCGTCGAGGGCGGGCGGATCGCGGCACGCCGGCTCCTTTCCCGTCATCCTGAGCTGACGGCGCTCATCTGCTACAATGATCTCGTCGCGGTGGGAACGCTGGGGGCCTGTCGCGAGTTGGGCCTGCACGTGCCGCACGATCTGGCCGTGGTCGGTTTCGATGATATCCCGTTGGCGGCGCTGGTGACACCGCCGCTGACCACGTGTCGTGTCCCTCGCGTGGAGTTGGGGCTGAAGGCCGGCGAGTTGTTGTTCGGTCAGATCCGCGGTGAAGCGGGGGGCGCGCGCGAGATCGTACTGGCCCCCGAGCTCATCGTGCGGGTCAGCGCGCCGGCTTCCCGCCCCACAGTCGGGGAGCTGGGGGCGGACCCCGCCGCGGCATCTCGCGAGAGCGCGACCGCGCTCACACAAGCCATACACGAACCTAGGAGGTCGCTATGACAAAGCCCTGGACGCTAGATCCTGACCGTTACTTTGACCCGAACGAGGCGCAACGCCGTGTGGCCCGTGAGCTCTACGAGAGCGTGGCGTCGCTGCCCATTGTCAGCCCCCACGGGCACGTGAATCCACAACTCTTCGTCGACCCCGACGCGACCTTTGGGTCGCCGACCGAGATGCTCATCATCCCCGATCACTACGTTTTCCGCATGCTCTATTCGCAGGGGATCTCGCTCGACGATCTGGGCATCCCGCGCGCGGGTTCAACGGGAGGCGCGATCCCCCTCCCCGATCTCTCCGATGGTGAGGCCCCGGCTTCATCGGTGGGAGAGGTCGGCGACCGGCATATCTGGCAAATCTTCGCCGACCACTTCTATCTCTTCCGCGGCACGCCGAGTGGCGCGTGGCTCCAGCAGGAGCTGATTGAGGTCTTCGGTGTCGAGGAGAAGCTGACCGGTGAATCGGCGCAGCGGATCTACGATCAGATCGCGGAGAAGCTGGCGCAGCCTGAGTTTGCGCCGCGCAAGCTCTTCGAGGCGTTCAACATCGAGGTGCTCTGCACGACCGATGCCGCCGGCGACACACTGTCGCACCATCAGGCCATCCGCGACTCGGGTTGGTCGGGCCGGGTGATCCCTACCTTCCGTCCGGATGCCGTGGTGAACTTGCAGACGGCCCATTGGGACGAACACGTGCGGACGTTGGGCGAGGTTGTGGGCTACGAAATCGACAGCTATGCACGGTTGGTGCAGGCCTTGGAGGAGCGACGTGCCTTCTTCAAGACGATGGGAGCCCGGGCGACCGATCA
>JAXGUU010000396.1:0-3655 GCA_040774145.1 Anaerolineae bacterium | reverse complement strand
TTGGCCGCTTCCAGGGCCACTTTGAACTTGAACTGGTCGCTATGTTGGCGTCGTTTCCGAGTCATTCTGTGTCCTCCACGAGCTGCTGAGTGATAGTCTAATCCACTTAAGCTCGTGGTCTAGTTTTTGGGGGTCATTATATTCCGTCCTCAAGGTGGTAGTATAATTGTGGAAGAAGATTGTATAATCCTGCACTCGTCAGGATTTGCAGCAGGGAAACACCAGAAGAGAGGTGCCAATGGAGACGTCAGGCCTCGAAAAAGAAGAACGTGATGCAGAGCGCAGGGAGGCAAACCGTCAAGAGTTAGCCGAGCGCATCCTGCATGCTGTGCCTCAGGACGGCGTCGTGCAGGCACTGGAAGGCGTCTACCTCGCGCGCGTCTCCAAACCTGGTGAACGACTCCATAGCGTGGTCAAGCCATCCCTTTGTGTCATCGCTCAAGGCAGTAAGGAGGTGTTGATTGGGGATAGCCGGTATCGCTACGACACCGCTCGCTACCTAATCGCGACGGTCGAACTACCGCGCATCAGCCGGGTTCTGACTGCCACACTTGAACGACCCTACCTTAGCTTTCGCCTCGTGCTCTCCCCAGCCGTTGTCAGCTCTGTCATCATCGAGGCTGGTGACACTACGCTGCCACAGGGCGCCGATGTCCCTGCCACGGCGGTCAGCCCGTTGGACGTGGAGCTGCAGGAGGCTGTACTGCGGCTCGTGAGGTTCTTAGGTGATCCTGCAACAGCACCGATCCTTATGCCGTTGATCACCCGCGAGATCGTCTACCGCCTCCTGATGGGCCAGCAGGGCCCTCGGCTACGCCACCTGGTGGTCCGCGACGGCTACAATCCGCTCATCGCCAGAGCGGTCGAGCGACTTCGGAGTGACGTGGATCAGCCGCTACAGATCGAGCAGCTCGCTAACGAGCTCGGCATGAGCGTCTCGAGTTTCCACCACCAGTTCAAGGCCGTCACAGAGATGAGCCCGATGCAGTTCCGCAAACGGGTGCGCCTGCAGGAGGCCCGTCGCCTGATGCTGGGCGAGAACCTTGACGCGGCAACCGCCGGCTTTCGGGTAGGATACCACGACGCCGCACACTTCAGCCGGGAGTACAAGAGCCTCTTCGGCGATCCTCCGCTGCGCGACGTGCAAGGATTACGGGAAGAGGCTCTGCGAACCGACTAGCCGCGCCCCTCCCAACGGCCCGAAGCCTCAGCGCAGGCGCTCCAGCGCCTGCCGCACCGCGCCCTTCACCAGATCCACCTTGTAGCCGTTGTGCGCCATCGGGCGGGCGCCGGCTACAGCGGCTTCAGCCGCCGCGTCCATCGCCTCGTCCGAGAGCGCCTGACCGGTCAACGCCGCCTCCGCCTCGACAGCACGCCACGGCATCGGCGCGACGCCGCCCAGCGCGATGCGCGCCTGTTCGACGGTACCGTCCACCAGTGTCAGACAAGCCGCCACACTGACCAGCGCGAAGTCCCACGAGCTGCGTTCGGCGATCTTGACGTAGGCGCTACGCGTGCCCTCCGCCGCCTCAGGGATGATCACCTCGGTGATGAGCTCATCTTGCCTGAGGAGGTGGTCATTGCGGTTGCCGTTGGTGGGCAAGCGGTAGAACTCGCCCAATGAGACCCCACGCGTCCCTTCCCCACTGACGACCGTCACCGAGGCATCCAACGCCAGCAGGGCCACCGCCGGATCCGAGGGATGCACCGCGTTACACGGGCTGCGCCCCAGGATCGTGTGATAGGTGCTCTCGCCCTGCACCGCGAAGCAGCGCTGACCGCCGTCCGAGGCGCGACCGCCCTTGCGCCAACAGGGCACCTCCGGGTTGCGATAGTACCAGTCGCGCGTATAGACCGCCTGCCCGGTGACGCGCGCGACGCCATCCACACGCGGCGTGGGCCGGCCTACCAACCGCAGTTCAGCATCCGTATCCCACGGCCGGACGTGTTCTTCCTCGACAATGACCTCACGCTCCTCAATGCGGCCCTCAAACTCCACCTTGGTCTTACGGATCGTCGGCATCGCCCTACCCCTTTTCCATCATCTCGGCAGCGGCGAGCACGGAGGTAACGATGTTGGGGTACGCCCCGCAGCGGCAGATGTTCCCGCTCATCTCACGCAGGACGTCGTCCTCCGACGGGTGCGCCTGGTGCTCGAGGAGTGCCACCGCCGACATCACCTGTCCCGGCGTGCAGAAGCCGCACTGATAGCCGTCCTTCTCGATGAACGCCCGCTGCACGGGATGGAGCGTCTCGCCCTGCGCCAGGCTCTCGACGGTGCGCACTTCGCGGCCCTCGCAGTCGATCGCCAGCGTCATACAGGCGTAGACCGTCTCGCCGTCGAGAATGACCGTGCACGCGCCGCATTGCCCCTGACCGCAGCCGCGCTTCGCCCCGGTCAACCCCAGCTCCTCCTGCAGCACCGAGAGCAGCGTGCGTCGCGGCTCGATCAACACCCGCGCCTGCGTCCCATTGACACGAAACACCACCGGCACCCTGTCAGGTCCTCGACAGTTCAGCGCCATAGCCGCCTCCTTTTGGGTACGAAAGCTATAGACTACCTGCCGTCAGCGTCTACGTAAATCGTATGCCAAAGTGACAGGTCCGAAAATCAGGGCTCGCTAACCCCAGGGAGGATACGCTGCGCCCGCTATGGGGACCGTCATCGCATGCGGCGTCTTTGGGCGATGCACCCTCAAGGGCGCATCAGAGCTGTCGCATTTCGCTTGCCGGCAGGTCAGCGTGGCCTTCGCTGAAGGCCACGCCGCGTCCGACGCCCCGAGGACGGCGCCCTCGTGGACGAGGGGGCTGCAAGCTTTCAGTTGTAGGCTCCTCGCCCCGTCTCGGGGCGAGCTGGTCCAGCGGAGAGCCCTGCGGATCGCTAGGATCCAGGCGACACAGCTGACCGAAGAGTGGAATGTGATAGCCCTGAAGGGTGCATTGACACGCAGGGAAGAAACCGATATGCTGGATAGTATGAAGGACAAACTACGCCACCGACTTCCGAAATGGCTGCTTGCGGCCTTGGGCGTGGTGATCGTTGCCGCCCTCCTCTGGGGGCTCCAGTGGGCGACCTATGCCAGGCCACCGCTGCCGGACGCCATCGAAGCACTCCGGAGCGATGAGCTGATGCAGGTCACGGATGAGCCCTGGCTCACGTTTACGCCCAACCACGCCACGCCCACCACAGGCTTTATCTTCTATCCGGGAGGTAGGGTCGATCCGCGGGCGTATGCGCCCTTGATGCGTGAGATCGCGCTGGACGGCTATCTGGCTATCGTTCCGAAGATGCCCATCAATATGGCGGTGTTCAACCCGAATGTCGCCGACAAGATCATGGCCCACCATCCTGAGATCGAGCACTGGACCATCGGGGGCCACTCGGTCGGTGGCGCGATGGCGGCGCAGTACACATCCAAACACCCGGAGGCCATCGCCGGCTTGGCGATTTGGGCCTCCTACCCGCCCAACAGCGCGGATCTCTCCGATCTCGCTATCCCGGTGGTCTCGATCTACGGCAGCCGCGAGCTGCGGGTGAACGATACCAGCGTCGGCGAGCGCAAGCACCTGCTTCCCGCAACCACACGCTACGTTCGCATCGAGGGCGGCGACCATCACCAGTTCGGCGCCTACGAGATCAGCCCCGCCGATCACC
>JAXGUU010000395.1:0-3659 GCA_040774145.1 Anaerolineae bacterium | reverse complement strand
TCCACATAGACATAACCGGGCGCCGGCACATCGCCCTCGAAGGCCACCACCGCATAGAAGGGTATCCCGCTGAGTGTCGCGGATCCGTGCTCGTCGTGACAGGTCGAGCAGCGGTGGAACGCCACCGTATCGTGGCACTCAGCACACTCGCTCATCGTAGCAGCCTCTTCGAGCAGCAACTCGAGCGGATAGTGGATCAACGCCCGCACCGGGGCAGGACGCAACGAACCGATCACGACGCCCACCCCACCCACCAACAAGACCACCACCAGAGCAACCACCAGCCAACGAGATTTCGTCATCTTGCCTCCTCTCACAATCTCACCAGGTAGCCGACCAAACCTACCAAGACCAGGATCAGCGCGCCCACCGCCCGGCCGTCGGCGCGCGAGAAGCGCACCTCGCGCAGAAACGTCCTGGACCGGTACTGACCAAATCCCCGCCCCTCCATCGAGACCGCCATCGCATCCACCTTGCTCAGGGCCGACACCAGTAGAGGCAGGAAGAACTGGCGGGCCAACACCAACCACTTTCGTGGTCCTGACCGATCATAGGCGATGCCCCGGGCCAACTGCGCGCGGTAGACCGTCTCCCCCTCCTTCTCGAAGACGGGCACCAATCGCAGCGCCGTGACCAGGGCAAAGCCGAATCGATAGGGAAGCCCGACTTGCATCAGCCCATAGGCCAGCAGATTGGGCTCGGTCGTCAGCACGAAGAGATAGCTCAGCAGCACCACATCCAGAAACCTGGCACCGACGTAGAGACCCGCGCGCACGCCCGCATCGGTCAGACGCAGCGGCCCCAAGGTGACCCACCGGACCCCCTCGCGATGAAAGACCATCTGCAGGACCGCCAGCACGACCGAGGTCCAGATCGCCAGCCGCAGCCCGCGAACGCGCCCCGGCGACAGCCAAACCCACAGCGCGCTCAGTGCCAGGAGCACACCCAGCACCACCCAAGGAGAGCGAACGACGAAGACACCGACCGAACCGCAGATCAGCCAGCCGGCCTTGACGACGGGGTGCATCCGGTGCAACCACGTCGCGCCGGGCACATAGGAGATCCGCGTCCACCGCCGGCTCATCCTTCCCCTCCGTCAGCAAGCCTCTGGGGGATGCCCTCCATCGACCCGACATAGGCCCAATGCCCCAACGCCGCGAGCTGCACAGACGCCTCGTCCGGCCCGGCATCCACGACCACGCGTCCTTCGCTCAGAAAGAGCACGCGATCAGCGTAGGTCGCGGCCACCTCGGGCGCATGGCTGACAAGGAGCACACCCACGCCCCGGTCTGCAGCTTCCCGCAACAGGGTCAGCACGAAGGCGGCGTTGTCGGGATCCTGTCCGATGAGCACCTCGTCCAGCAGGAGCAGCCGCGGTGCGTGCCCCAGCACCGAGATGAGGTTAAGCCGCCGCTTCTGACCGTAGCTCAGCCGGAACGGAGGATCGGCCTCCCGCCCCTTCAGCCCTACGCGCTCGATCCAGCACTCAATCTCTGCGCGCCGCCCTTGATCCAGTAAGCCGAAGTTACGCGGGGCGAGGATCGCCTCATCCCAGATCGTGTCGCCGAAGAGTTGGTGATCCGGATTCTGAAAGAGATAACCCACGTGGCGGGCGAGCTGCGAGATCGGTGTCCGTCGGGTGTCGTGCCCCACAACCTCCACGCGGCCCCGTGCCGGCTTCAGGTAGCCCATCAGGCTCTGCAGCAGCGTGCTCTTGCCCGAGCCGTTGTCGCCCATCACCACCACGAACTCACCCGCGCTGAACGAGAGATCCAGATCCTGAAGGACCAAGCCGTTGCCATAGCCGAGGGATACCCCGTGAAGCCGCGCCACCACATCATCGCCGGCGATCCGTCCCACGGGCCCCGTCCCCGCGCGCCGTACCCTCTTCCACATCGCCGGCGGGGGACTCTCGGCTTCGGTGACCCGGCCTTCCTCGACCCGAATCCAGCGCGGGCTGAAACGACGCAGGTAATCCGTCTTGTGCTCGATCACGATCACGGTGAGCGCCGCCGTCTCGCGCACGCGCGCGATCACGTCGAAGATCACCGCCGTCGCCGCAGGATCGAGGTTCGACGTCGGCTCGTCGAAGATCAGCACCTTGGGCCGGCCCACCAACATGGAGGCCACGGCAACCCGCTGCTGCTCCCCACCCGAAAGCGTCGCCAGCTCGCGATGGCGCAGGTGCGCCGCGCCGACAACGTCCAGCGCCCAATCCAACCTCGCGACGATCTCCTCCCGGGGCAGACAGCGGTTCTCCAATCCAAAAGCCACCTCATCCTGCACCGTCAGGGTGCAGAACTGCGCCTCCGGGTTCTGCTGGACCAGGCCGACCACCTCGGCCACCTCGTAGATCGGAGCTTGCCGCACGTCGAGCCCATCGACGATCACCGACCCCGTCGCCTCACCTGCATACTGGTTGAAGAGAAACCCGGAGAGGGCCAAGGCCAAGGTCGACTTACCGGAGCCCGACGGGCCGGTCACGACCAGGAAGTCGCCCGGCGCCACGTCCATCTGGACGTGACGCAGCACCGGCGCCTCGGCCCCTTCAAACCGGTACGAGAAGTCGCGCAGCGAGATCACGCCATCACATCCACATGCAGGTCGGGAAGCCGTCCCGACCCCGGCGTCTGAGCCGCACGGTCGAGCAGCCGTCCCGACCCCGGCGTCTGAGCCGCACGGTCGAGCGATCGCTCACCTGACCTCCAAAGACGTCACATAAGAGGCAAGCACCGTGCCGTTCATCCGCGCAACCGCGAAGCTGCTGCCCTCTCCCTCCTCACCAAACGCGGTGAAGATGCGCACATCATCATCGGCCAACACCTCGGTCAGCGGCAGCGTGACCTCCCCATCCGGCGTTCGAGCCACCACCTCGGTGGCACCGTCCAGCGGCGACATCGACACCAAAATCCGCCCCAGCGGCGTGCCCTGCAGCTTCTGGGGGCCTGCGCCCACATCGACCGTCGTGCTGTCCATCTCGAACTGCCAGTCATTGGGATCGTAGATGCCAGGCTGTGCCAGGCGCCCCTCAATCTCGAGCGTCGCACGCGCGATCACCACCAGCTCGCTGACCCCACGGACCCATGCCTTGCGATTCGCTGCGCCTACCAGGTCGTAGCCGGCCTCTTGCCCGCTGCCGACCTGGGCCAGAAGCAGAGCCGGATTATCGCGCACCTCCTTGAGGTCGATGAAGAACGTATAGCCGTCGGAGGCGCGCACCAGCAACCACCCGTCATCGGTCGTCGGATCGGCGCGATTGAGGACCTCGCGGACGGGGACACCCGTGTAGCGCGTCATGACACCACCCTCGTTGCCTCCCTGAGCGACCTGTGCCGTGATCTCTGCGATGTCGCCGTGCTCTTGAGGATAGGAGAAGGGCGCCGTGACGGCACCCTCGACACAGATGGTCGCCGGCCCGCGCAGCACGCCCCTCAGGTAGACCCCGAAGAGGACCGCCAGAACCGCAGCAGCTCCCAGCAGGACCGGCATCAGGCGCCCGCTCGGCGGCGGTGAAACTTGATCCCTGACCACACCCGCACGACGCAGGGCCCCCAACAACAGCCAGCCCACGCCACCTGCGAAGACGACACCTGAGGCCATCGCCACCCCGCCCACCAACAGCAACGCCCCATAGGCCAACACGTCGGCGGGCAGCGCCG
>JAXGUU010000394.1:0-3662 GCA_040774145.1 Anaerolineae bacterium | reverse complement strand
GCTTTCCGCCGGGCCTTTGTGGCGCGGCTCGCCGATCTGCGCAACACGGTCCTGGCTCCTGCGTCGATCGAGAGCACGCTCGCCATCGCCTCTGCCGGTGTGGCCGAGAGCTATGCCTATGAGCGAGGCCGGTGGGCGGGCGTGCCTACTTGGGAGGACGAGGTTGCGGCCCTGGGTGTCTCCGTCCGGGACCGGGCGGACCAACTGGCGGCGACGCTGGGCGTGGATGTGCCAGTGCGTCTGTCGGAGGTGCCCGCTACGGCGGGCAGACTGTACGTCAACGGCCAACCGGTTTGGGCCGGTGCGGCCGACTGGGTGGGGTGGTACGCTCCAGGCACGCGCCTTGACGTGATTGCGGTCCCCGCGCCCGGCTACGCCGTCGCTGGATGGAGCGGTGAGGGGGAGGCTGAGGTGGCGGCGGGCAGCCGCGCTGTGTTCACGGTGACCGAACCGATCACGCTGACTGCGCTATTCACCCCGGCGAGCGGCGATCTCCCGCGACCCGGCCCTGACGACGTGGTCATCAACGAGATGTGGATCAACGACGACGGCACGCGGTATAGCTCCCTGGGACATCTGCCGCTGGAGGGCGACTGGGTGGAGCTGCTCGTGCGCGCTCGAGGCGGCGTCGATCTGCGGAGTTGGCACCTCACCGACAACGACACCAGGGACGGCGATGCGGAGGGGACGCTCGTCTTTCCGGAGAGCGAGGCGTTCGCCGATGTGCCGTGCGGCACAGTGATCCTGATCGTGGCTACGGAGACGCCTGGCAATGCCGCGGCGTTTCCGCGGGACGACCTGGACGCGCGCGATGGCACGCTGGTGCTCTACGTGGGCAACGGGACGCTCGATACCTGGAGCGAGCCCGGCTTCGCCCTGGGCACTGGCAATGACGCTCTGGCGCTCCTTTCCGCCGATGGCACGGGCATCGACTTCGTGGCTGAGGGACGCGAGGTGACGCCGTGGACATTCGGGGTGTTGGCCGAAGGGGTGACCTTCGACACGCCCTTCAGCCGGCTGGGCGCCGATGACGGCGCCGCCTTTACCGGGACAGGAAGCAACGACACCCTGGATGGGTGGATCGTGGACCCGCCCGCGTGCGCCTCGCAGGACGCGCGCTGCTATGGCGTGCGGACCGTCGTCACACCCGGCGCGCTCAACCCCGGTCAGGCGGGCTACCGGCTGCGGTGCGCGCTGCAGCTGGCGAGGCGCCCGTGATCTGCACTCACCGCAGACGAGTGATGACCGGCATATACACGCGGTTAGTGTTCCCCAGCAGCCCGTAGACGCCGGTCATTGCGACATCGGCCTCATAGGAGTCTGATGTTCTGGTGACCACGGTGATGGTGTCGGTGGTCCACACCCCGCCAGCCAGATAGTAGAGCGCCAGCGTATCTGTTGTGATGGGATTCGGTCCAAACTCTAGGAGCAGGCGGAGCGCACCTGGCAGTGCCCAGCCGGTTCCCGGAACTGCGTCAGTGGTCAGGGAAAAGAAGTGATCCATGCCCTGAAGGTCCCCTTGCATGTTGCTCAGTCCCTCGTACGTCAGCGTGAAGACCGTTGCCGCACTGACATAGTCTACCGGCACCGTCAACACTGTGCTATGGTTGGTGTAGCTCATCACGACGGTGCCCCCTTCCGGACCGATGGCCGCCGCCGCGTACGGGGTGGGCGTCGGCGTAGGTGTGGGCGTAGGCGTGGGCGGGGGCATGATCCCGAAGCGGGTCAAAAACGCATCGGCCTGGCCCGCGAGCCAAGGCTGCTGGGCGGCATAGACAGGGAAGTTGTAGGACGCTGTTCCTCCGGTGATGTGCACGATGTGCTTGTTGTCGACTGCCATGCGCCACCCTCGGTCATAGGCGGACCCTCCAAGGTAGGATGCGTAGTGCCGGGTCAGCGTCGGCCCCATCACGAGAAGAAAGGCGTCTCTGTCACCTCCGAGTGCAGGCTGCAGCGCACCATACGTCGGGAAGTTGGCTGAGTTGGTCTCACCCGTCACGTACACATTGCCACTGCTGTCAAGATCGAGGTCCAGCCCTTTATCGGTTTGAGAGCCTCCATAGAAGGTTGAATACAGCAGTTGGCTGCCCGCGCTTGAGAGCCGTGCGACGAAGAGGTCCTCATTCCCAGCAATGGCCGGCTGGATGGCGCCCGGGGTTACGGGAAAGTTCGGTGAGAATGTGAAGCCATCGACATAGGCCGAGCCGTCCGTGCCCACGGCCAGGCCGATACACTCATCCCGCCCAGCGCCTCCCAGAAGTGTGCTGTAGACCATCGTGTTGGTCCATGGGTTCAGCTTGAACACCATCGCATCGTCCCAATCGCCACCATAGGAAGTCTGGTATGCGTTGATCGTGGGGAACGCGGGGGAGCTAGTCATGCCGCACCCAACCACATTTCCCTGGCCATCAAGGGCGATCCGGAAGACCTGGTCGCGATTCGGCGCGCTGATCAACGTCGAGTAGATCATCTGGCCGCGAGCGTCGAAGATAGTGACGAACCCATCCTCATCGTCAGTACCGTACGTGTTCGCGGACCAGGGATTGAGCAGGGGGAAGTTGTCCGAGTAGACCTCGCCTCCCAGGTAGACGCGGCCCGCTGCATCCACCGCGATGTCGTTGACCTCCTCGCCGATGCTGCCGCCGAAATAGGTGCTGTATGCTAGCTTGCCTGATGCGTCCAGCTTGAGCAGAAAGGCGTCCTCGTAGCCGGCGAAGTAGGGCTGCCAGGCGTTGAGCAAGGGGAAGTCTGTCGAGAAGGTCTCACCCGCCACAAAGGCGTTTCCATCTGCGTCAACTGCGACGGCGTTGCCTTCCTCGCCCGAGCTGCCGCTGACGATCGTGACATAGACCAGCGCACCGGACGGCGTGTACTTGGCGACGAACACATCTTTCGTGGTCGCGGTTGGCCGCCCTGCCAGGGGAAAATCTGCTGACCACGTAACGCCACCCACATAAGTATTGCCCGCGTCATCGACGGCGATGCTCCAGCCCTCGTCCTCGTTGGTGCCGCCGAGGTAGGTCCCGTAGATGATCTCGGGATCGATCACAAGGTGTGCATGCGGACTGATGGAGCTCGCGATCGCGAATCCATAGCTGCCCCCATCTCGTAGTTCGTAGACGACGTCGACCGGTTCCTCGTGTCCGTCCACCACCTGATAGGCCAGGGGCACGGTCTCACGGAGCGTTGCGCCACCCGGTAGCGTGATCAACAGGGTCCTGCCATCATTCCCAGTGGAGAGCGTTGCGTTGGAGTACCGTATGTGGATCTGCGCTGGGTCGGCACCGGGCTCGAGCTCATAGGTCGATTTGAGGCATCCATTCTGGCGTGCGAAGCGGAGATGAACGCCCGGATACAGATCGGCGTAGGCGACCTCATCGTAGAGGGCGAGACCCTCACGCCACTGGTCCGGGTCTTGACCCTCGTAGAGATTCACGGTGGCACCAAGGGCTGCACGACCCACGGGGAAAACGTCGGGCAAGGCGCCTTCATACGCTATTTCGACTTCCGCGCCGTCGGGCAGTTGGAGGTGTTGTCCGCTCGCTCCGAACACGATCTGGAGGTTCGAACAGTTTGCTGCGAACTGATTGCCGTCATCAGCGGGGACAAAGTCAGGAGCACCGGTTTTAGGTATTGCCTTCAGTGAGGCGGAGGGCCATAAG
>JAXGUU010000393.1:0-3674 GCA_040774145.1 Anaerolineae bacterium | reverse complement strand
TTGGGCGGTGGTCTGACGGCGGTACCTCACTGAGCGAACCTTTGACGCCTCTCGAGGCGGGTAACCGCTCAGGGCCGCCGGAACGCCCCTGAGCGGGATCGCCGCCGCGGCAACCTCCGCCATACGCATCGTGCCCCCACTCGCCAACCGCGCCGAATCGGTCTATACTGCCCCCAAGCAACAAAAGAGGGAGCGACCGCCGGAAGAGGAGCACACGTGAGCACGACCCAGATGACCCCACGCGCCTTCGTCGACAAGTGGCGGCACGCCGCCAACCTCAAGGAGCGCTCCGCATCCCAGGAGCACTTCATCGATCTCTGCCGCCTCGTGGGCCACCCCACCCCGGCGGAGATGGACCCCGAGGGCGTGCGCTTCACCTTCGAGGCGGGCGCCGCCAAACACAGCGGCGGCGAGGGCTGGGCCGACGTCTGGAAGCGCGGCACCTTCGCCTGGGAGTACAAGGGCCGCCACGCCGACCTCGACAAGGCCTACGATCAATTATTGCAGTATCGCGAGGCCCTGCAGAATCCCCCGTTGCTGATCGTCTCCGACATGGCCACGATCCGCATCCACACCAACTTCACCAACACCGTCAAGACCGTCCACGAGCTCGCGCTCGACGAGCTGCTGGACCCCGCCCGCCTGCGCGTGCTGCGCAACGCCTTCTTCGAGCCCGAGCAGCTCCGCGCGCCCCAGAGCCCCGAGCAGGTCACCCAGGAAGCTGCGGCGGAGTTCGCCCGGCTGGCGGAGCAACTGCGCGCCTACGGCGACGGCTATACCAACGAGCAGATCGCCCAGTTCCTCATCCGCCTGCTCTTCTGCCTCTTCGCCGAGGACGCCGGGCTCCTGCCCGAGGGCATCTTCTCGCTGCTCATCGAGCACACCCAGGGCCTCTCCAAGGCCTTCCAGGGGCAGCTGCAGCAGCTCTTCGCGGCGATGCGTACAGGCGGCTGGTTTGGCGTCCACCGCATCCGCTAC
Source organism: Anaerolineae bacterium (assembly GCA_040774145.1). GTDB lineage: Bacteria > Chloroflexota > Anaerolineae > B4-G1 > SLSP01 > PWVB01. The sequence goes on along the minus strand of JAXGUU010000393.1, from coordinate 2,696 downwards.
TTCAACGGCCACCTCTTCGACCGTGCCGCGGCGCTGGAGCTCGACGGCGCCGGTATGCGCACGCTGGCGCGCATCAGCCGGCTGGATTGGTCGAGCGTCGAGCCCTCCATCTTCGGCACCCTCTTCGAGCGCAGCCTCGACCCCGCCAAGCGCTCGCAGCTGGGCGCCCACTACACCAGCCGCGAGGACATCGAGCTGATCGTCAAGCCGGTGCTGATGGCGCCCCTCCGGCGGCGGTGGGACGAGGTGCAGGCGGAGGCCGACGCCCTGATCGCCGAGCGCGACGCGGCCCCCACCCCCAGCGTCGCGACCCGGCGGCAGAACGAGCTGCACGCCCTCCTGCAGGGCTTCCAGCGCGAGCTGGCGAGCGTCCACGTGCTGGACCCCGCCTGCGGCAGCGGCAACTTCCTCTACGTCGCGCTGCGCCAGCTGCTCGACCTGGAGAAGGAGGTGGGCCTCTACGGCGGGCAACTGCTCACGCCCCAGGTCTCGCCCGAGCAACTGCACGGCATCGAGATCAACCCCTACGCCCACGAACTGGCGCAGGTGACCATCTGGATCGGCTACCTGCAGTGGCTGCAGGACAACGGCTTCGGCTTCGGGACCGAACCGATCCTCAAGCCGCTCGACACCATCCGCCGGATGGACGCCATCCTCGCCTACGACGCGGAGGGCAACCCGGTGGAGCCCGAGTGGCCCGCCGCGGACGTGATCATCGGGAATCCGCCGTTCTTGGGCGGGAACAAGATCCGCCAGGAGCTGGGCGATGAGTACGTGGAGGATCTCTTCGCACTGTACGATGGTCGGGTCCCAGCCTCTGCAGACCTCGTATGCTATTGGTTTGAGAGAGCACGCGCGCAGATAGCCGATAGCTCAACCCAGCGAGCTGGTCTACTGGCAACGCAGGCGATCCGCGGAGGCGCCAACCGTAGTCTGCTCGAGCGCATCAAGGAAACCGGCGACATCTTCTGGGCGTATGCCGACCGTGACTGGATCCTGGATGGTGCAACCGTTCACGTCTCGATGGTAGGATTCGATCAGGGGTCGCAGCACGCCCGCTGGCTGGATGGACAGGCAGTCGACAGGATCCACACCGACCTTACATCAGCGGTCGACGTCACACGTGCTTCGCGACTTGACGAGAACATCGGCGTCTGCTTTCGAACAGACGAGAAGGGAGGTCCATTCGACATCACCCACGACCTCGCTAAGGAGCTGCTGTCGGCACCGCCGAACCCAAACGGCAGGCCCAATAGCGACGTAGTACGCCCCTACATGAACTCCAGAGATTTGCTCCAGCGCTCCCGCGGCGTGTGGATCATCGACTTTGGCTGTGAATCGTCACTGGCAGATGCTGCTCAGTATGAAGCTCCATTCGAGTACGCTCGCAGAACGGTGAAACCGGTGAGAGACAAGTCCCGGGATACTCGACTGCGGGAATTATGGTGGTTACATCGTCGACCCGCACCCGATATGCGCGCAGCGGTGTCCGTGCTGCCGCGGTTCATCGTGACGCCGTCTGTAGCAAAGCATCGAGTCTTCGCCTGGCTGGGCAGTAACACGATCCCTGACCATCAGTTGTACGCTTTCGCTCGTTCGGATGACTTTTTCCTGGGCGTACTGCATTCGTCAGCCCACGAAGTGTGGTCTCGAGCCACTGGAACGCAGCTCCGTGATGCCGCCAGCGGGTTTCGCTACACCCCCACCACCACCTTCGAAACCTTCCCCTTCCCCTGGCCCCCAGGCCAGGAGCCCAGCGAGGACGAGGACCCCCGCGTCGCCGCCATCGCCGAGGCCGCTCGCGAGCTGGTGGCACAGCGCGACCGCTGGCTCAATCCCGGCAGCCTGCCGGTGAACAAGCTCAAGCAGCGCACGCTCACCAACCTCTACAACCAGCGACCGACCTGGCTGCAGCTGGCCCACGAGAAGCTCGACCGCGCCGTGCTCGATGCCTACGGCTGGCCCCACGACCTCGAGGACGAGGAGCTCCTCGCGCGGCTGCTCGCGCTCAATCTGGCGCGGGCGGGGGCGGCTGCGAACGACGACTGAGCTCAGATCAGGCGGCAGACCCAACGATGCCGGCGTTCCTAGCCGGCTGAAGGAGCGACCATGGACAGGACCGACATGCCCACCTTCGATGCACTGATGAACCCGTTGATCGCGGCACTTCACGAGCTGGGAGGATCCGGCACGATCGAGGAGATCAACAGCACGGTGATCGAGAAGGCCAACCTGTCCGATGAGCAGGTCGAACTGCTGCACAATCCGGATAGGGGCGGTGGCCAAACCGAGGTTGAGTACCGCCTGGGCTGGACGCGGACCTACCTGAAGAAGTACGGGCTCCTCGACAACTCCAGCCGCGGTGTCTGGGCGCTCACGGCTGAGGGCAGGAAGGTGACGCGTGTCGATCCGCGGAGAGTCAGGCGCGTGGTTCAGCAGCAATCCGCGTCATCGAGGGACCCATCCGAGACATTCGAGCCGGACGAGGCGCAGAGCTGGCGGGAGGAGCTCCTCGAGGCGCTTCAGGCGATGGACCCTTCGGCCTTTGAGCGGCTCATCCAACGGCTACTGCGCGAGTCGGGCTTCGTCAAAGTCGCCGTGACCGGGCAGAGCGGCGATGGCGGCATCGACGGCAAGGGGGTCATGCGCCTCGGCGGCCTGCTCAGCTTCCACGTGATCTTCCAGTGCAAACGCTA
>JAXGUU010000392.1:0-3685 GCA_040774145.1 Anaerolineae bacterium | reverse complement strand
GAGGACATCGTCGTCCTGGGCGCGTTTGGCGGGCGTCCGGATCAGGCCCTCGCCAACCTGCTCTTGCTTGCGCACCCTCTCCTGGCGATGTCGTCCTGCCCCGTCAGCATGGTCGACGGGGCGTGGAAGGTCGTCCTGATCCGTGGAGGGACGACGCTGGAACTCCGTGGGCAAGCCGGTGACCGCGTCTCCCTTATCTCAATGGGTGGAGATGCGGAGGGTGTGACGACCACGGGTCTCGCATTTCCGCTGGATGATGAGGCCCTGACTTTGGGTCAGGCGCGTGGCGTGAGCAATCGGTTGGAGGCAGAGTCCGCAACCATTCGGTTGCGCAAGGGTCTGCTCTGGTGCTTTCACGAGCATCAGACGCTCAAGAACTGAGGGAGATATGATGAAGAAGGTGATGGTTGTTTGGGTGTCGTTGGTGATGCTGGTGATCGCCGGCTGCGCCGGCACTCCCGCGCCCGATGTGGAAGAGGGCGCGCCGCGGTTGCTGCGTGTGATGACCTACAGCAGTTTCGATATCGGTGAGGACGTCGTGCAGGCCTTCGAGGAGGCGCACAACGCGCGCCTGCAGTTCCTCGATGCAGGTGACACCGGACAGATGATCAGCCAGGCGATTCTGAGCAAGGAAGATCCACAGGCGGACGTGATGTACGGCATCGATAACACGTTCCTGAGCCGCGCGCTGGAGGCCGACATCTTCGAATCCTACCGGGCTGAGGGGCTATCACGGGTCCCGGAGGCTCTTCTGCTTGAACCGTCCTACCGAGTTACGCCCGTAGATTACGGCGATGTCTGCCTGAACTATGACCGCGCTTACTTCAGCGACCAGGGAATCGCTCTGCCGATGTCGCTTGAGGATCTGACCGAGCCGGCCTACACGGGCCTGCTGGTGGTGCAGAATCCCGCCTCCTCGTCGCCGGGGCTGGCGTTCATGCTGGCGACCATCGCGACGCTGGGCGAGGAGAATTACCTGGCTTACTGGCAGCAACTTCGCGACAACGAGGTGTTGGTCGTCGATAGCTGGGACACGGCCTATTACGGTGAGTTCAGCGGGGGCGCCGGCAGCGGCGGGACGCGTCCCATCGTCGTGAGCTACGCGAGCAGCCCCGCGGCTGAGGTCTACTACAGCGAGACGCCGGTCGACGTCTCGCCCACGGGGGCGATTACCGCACCCGGCACCTGCTTCCGGCAGGTGGAGTTTGTGGGTATCCTCAAGAACGGTGAGAACCGCGATCTAGCCGAGGCCTTCGTGGAATATGTGTTGAGCGACGCGTTTCAGAATGACATCCCGCTCCATATGTGGGTCTATCCCGCGAGCACGACGGTCGACCTACCGCCTGTCTTTGATGAACACGCCGTCGCTGCTGTAGAGCCGGCGATGATGTCGATCGACCTCATCGAGCAGAATCGACAGGCGTGGATCGACGCCTGGATGGATGTCGCCCTGCGGTGAGTTGGATCCACGATCTACTTGCCCGCCGCAGGGATCGCGGCTCGCGACGCCGGGGGCACGGTGGGTGGGGCCTCAGTCTGGCCCTGCTCAGCGTGCCTCTGGTGTTTCTCCTTATCTTCTATTTCTATCCGCTGGGGACCATAGTCCGGGTCAGCCTTCGTCCGGCTGCCGGCGGCTTCGCGCTGCGCGACCTTGTTGCCCCCCGCATCCTGCGTGTGATCGGATTTACGTTCGGGCAGGCTGCGCTTTCGACGTTGTTGACGCTGCTGATGGCGCTGCCGGGCGCCTATGTCTTCGCCCGCTATCAGTTCCCGGGGAAACGGGTGATTCAGGCGCTGACGACCGTCCCCTTTGTTCTGCCGACCGTGGTCGTGGCTGCGGCCTTTAGCGCCGCATTAGGCCCCGGGTCCCTGCCGGATCGCTGGGTGACCGGCGGGTTTGATCTGCGCTATACGCTGGTCTCAATCCTGCTGGCCCATGTCTTCTACAACTACACCATCGTTCTGAGGATGGTGCAGGGTTTCTGGGAGACGCTTGATCCCCAACTGGAGGAGGCGGCGCGCTCGTTGGGCGCCTCTCCTCTGCGGGTCTTTTGGGAGGTGACGCTGCCCCTGCTCCTGCCCGTGGTTACCACGGCGGGAATGTTGGTCTTCATCTTCTGCTTCACGAGCTTCGGCGTCATCTTGATCCTCGGGGGGCCGAGATTCGCGACGCTGGAGGTCGAGATCTACCGCCAGACGATCCAATTCGCGAACCTGCCCCTGGCGGCAGTGCTGTCCTTGGTGCAGATCGCCTTCACGTTGGTCTTCACGTTGATCTACACGCGCCGGCAGGCCAAGCTGGCACGCCCGCTGGACCTCAGGCCGAGTTGGGTCACGCAGCGTCGCCCGCGCACGTGGAGGCAGCGTATCTTTGTCGCGCTGAACCTAGTCGCCATCGTCGCGCTGCTTGGGTACCCGCTGCTGACGTTGGTCATCCGTTCATTCAGCGGCGGGCTGCGTGCCTATACCGTCCTTCTGGAGACGTCGCGGCAGAGTGTCTTCTATGTGCCCCCCTGGACGGCGGTGATCAACTCTCTGAGGATCGCGTCGGTGGTGACCGCTCTGGCGTTGGCCCTGGGGCTTCTCGTCGCGGTGGGGCTCGCGAGGATGCCCTCCGCCTCCACTGAAGGCGGGGGCCGTGGATGGATCGTCGACGCTTTGTTTATGCTACCGTTGGGGACGTCAGCCGTCACGCTGGGGTTGGGCTACCTGCTTTCGATGGCTCGCCCGCCGCTGGCGCTACGGGGGACGGTGGCGCTGATCGTCTTCGCGCATACGCTGGTGGCCCTGCCCTTCGTAGTGCGCAGCCTCCTGCCGGCACTCCAAGCCATTCGCCCCAGCTTGCGGGAGGCGGCGGCAACGCTCGGGGCGTCCCCCCTCACTGTCTTTCGTGAGGTGGATCTGCCGATCATCTGGCGCGCGCTCGCCGTCGGGGCGATCTTCGCCTTCACCATTTCGATGGGTGAGTTCGGCGCGACATCGATGATCGCGCGACCGGAGTTGCCGACCATTCCGGTGGCGATCTACCGGTTCCTGTCGCGACCCGGCGCCCTGAACTATGGACAGGCCCTGGCTATGTCCACGATGCTGATGTTGGTCTGTGTCTCAGGGTTCCTGGCGATCGAAGAACTCAGACCGCCCGGGCCGACGACTTTCTAGGGAGGCGAGATGTGTCATTCCTGACCGTTGATACCATCTACAAGAGCTATGAGGGCGAGCTGCTCTTGCAGGGGATCTCGTTGGAGGTCCGACGTGGCGAGATCGTGAGTCTCCTGGGTCCGTCGGGGAGCGGGAAGACCACGTTGCTGCGCGTCATCGCGGGCCTGGAGCCATGTGAGTCCGGGCGCATTCTGCTTGATGGGCGTGATGTGACGGAGGTACCGACCCATCGTCGGGGCATCGTGCTGATGTTCCAGGAGTACGCGCTCTTCCCGCATCGCACGGTGGCCGAAAACGTCGCCTTTGGGCTACGTATGGCGTCCCGGCGTCATCAGTCAGGCCCTTCGCGCGGAGAGCGGGTTGATATTCCCCGCCGTGTTGACGAGATGCTCGCGCTGGTGGGCTTGCAGGGGTTCGGGTCGCGCAATGTCGTGGAGCTCTCCGGCGGGGAGCGTCAGCGGGTCGCGCTGGCGCGCAGTCTGGCGCCCGAACCCCGGCTGCTCCTGCTCGACGAGCCGCTGGGGTC
>JAXGUU010000391.1:0-3688 GCA_040774145.1 Anaerolineae bacterium | reverse complement strand
GTCATCGTGGCGCCGGTGCTTGAGTATGTCGCCGGCGAGCGCCGGCATCCGAGTACGCCGGCCTTGATCGTCGGAGCTGCGCTCTTCGTCGCCGCGACTGCGGTCCGGGTGCGTGCGCACCTCGACCTCGGTGCGCAATTCTCGATGTTCCTGGAGACGGGGCGCAGCGAGGGCCTCGTGACGACGGGGCTCTATGCTTGGATCCGGCACCCGCTCTATTTGGCCAATCTGCTCCTGTTCCTGGCGTGTCCTATCTTCTTGGCGGCGCGCTGGTCCTGGCTCTCGACCGCCGTGGCTTTCGTCGGCGTGGTCACGCGCATTGAGATCGAGGAGACGTTATTGAGAGAGCGCTTTGACGACTACGCGGGGTATGCTGAGGGGACGTGGAAGCTCGTGCCACGTCTCTACTGAGGTGCGGGCATCCGGAAGCACGCTTCCGGATGCCCGTATGTTAGGAACAGGTTACAGCTCTTCCTCGCCGCCGCTCCACGTCCCGGTGTCGTCACCCTCGCGGGGCGCCTCTTCAGGGGAAAGACCTGCGTGGCGCAGTGCTTCCTCGACGGATGCCGCGACGCCATCGTCGTCGTCCTCGACGGTCTCCTCCCAATCGACCGTCGTGGCCTCTGCGTCCTGGGAGGATCGGTACTTGAGGCCGGTCATGGTCACACCCCGAAGTGCGAGACCGGGTTCCGTGACGCCCCTGAAGTCGGCATCGGTCAGGTCGCTCAGGCTGAGGTCGGCGCCATAGAGGACGGCGTCGCGGAAGTCGGCGCTGACGTAGGTGCCGTTGCTCAGCCGAGCACCGCGCAGATCGGCTTCCCGCAGTTTGGCGTCGGTGAAGTCGCTGTGGCTGAGGTCGCCGCCGCGTAGGTCGGCACCGCGCAGATCCGCACCAACCAACGTCGCGTGAGCGAGATTGGCCCCCTCCATCCTGGTTTTGTTGTCCAGCTTCGCGTTGGTGAAGTCGGCGAAGTCCAGCCGGGCGCCCTGGAACCTCACACCCTTGAAGGACATGGTCCCCGTTGGGGCACCGTGGGTCTGACCGAATGGTGACCCGGGCCCGAACGCGTCACGCATTGCGTCGCCGACGATCTGACCGACATCGGGGATCGACTCGCTCACGATCCGTCCCACGTCGGGGATGGGTGGGATGCCGAAGTGCGGCACGTGGAAGCCCGGACGATCGGAATGGGGTGGGTGCCGAGGCTCGTGTTCAGCGCGCGCCTCCCTGGCCTCGAGCTCCTGAATCTTGGCGAGTAGGCGGTCGGCCTCCTCAACGGTTAGTTTGCCCTCCTCAAGCATCTTGAGGATTCTCATCGTTTGGTCGCTCATCATGCTCCTTATCGCTGTGCTTCTCTGATGTGCTTCTTGACGGCCCCTAGGCCCCTTTGAGGTCCGAGAGCAGCGTTGCCGCTTCGTCGGGGTCGATCTCGCCCCGCTCCAAGCGATCGAGGATGTCCATCTGACGTTCGGCGGTGTCCTCGGGCGAGGGCGGTACGGGCTCGTAGCCCAGGGCCTCGATCAGTTCGTCGACCTGCTTACGAACCGTCCAATACGAGATGTCCAGTTCACGGGCCATCTCCTTGATGTTGCCCCGTGAGCGGATGAAGGCCTCCAGCAGCTCGGTGTGCTGGGGGGAGAGCCGGCAGAAGCGGCAGGGCGCCCAGGCCCCGGTGACGACTGTGCCGCACGCCGGACAGCTCATCCGGGTGACCGCCAGGTCGCCACCACACGACGGACAGTGTTCCAGGATCTTGCGCATGATCCACCTCCTAACTTATTGGTATTCTACTTCACTATTCACGGTTTGTCAAGCATGAGACCTAAAACATTGATAGAAGCACCAAATAATTAGGCTGATGGCGGTTGCGTCTCTGGGCTGCACGTCATAAGGAGTGGCTGTCGGCGGTGGCTGCGCTATACTTGTGACCGTGACTGCGCGAGGGGAGTCGCCTAGGCGGGGTGCGTATGAAGGCTAGATGGACCAGACTTGGTGGGCTGCGGACGAAGATCATCCTGTGGTTCCTGGTTCCCACAGCGATCATCCTCAGCGCTGTAGCCGTGCTCGTCTTCATCACGTCGCGGCGGGCAGCCGAGGAGCCGGCATTCTCTCGCAGTGAGGACCGCGCGCGTCTGCTCGCCAGCCAGTTGTCGGCGGAGATCGAGACCTACCGTCAGGCACTCGCGCGGCTTGCAGCAGAGCCTGAGGCCTTGTCAGCGCGGGACATTCGGGCGGCGCTCGATGCCGAGTGGCCTGTCGGGTTGTTGAGTGTCTTCGATGCCGGCGTGCTGGTGATGGACCCCGACGGGTTGGTGGTCGCTGCCCCCCCCGCGCTTCGAGATCGTGTGCGACCGCCTGCCGCGGCTGCTCGCCGCAGTCAGCCAGACTCCGGACGGTGGCTTGGGCTATAGCGACGTCGTCAGGCCGGCGGTTGGGCAAAGCGACGTACTGGCGTTGGCCTACCCATTGGAGAGGGTCGACGAGGGTGATCCGGGTTGGGTGGTCGGGCTCTTCGGCGTCGAACCTGGTGCGACGCGCGGCAAGACCTTCTACCAGAACATCTGGTCGCTCTACATCGGGCGCCAGTTGTCGGCCGAGCGCACGCCGGCCATCGAGGGGCGCGAACTGGCCTACGTCACAGATGGCAAGGGTGTCCTCATCTTTCATCCCGACACCTTTCTGATCGGCGAAGCGATTGCCGACACGGTCCCGGTGACCCGCGCGCTCACGGGCGCATCGGGCGCGATGCACGTCGCCGGCCTTGGCGGTCACGAGGTCGTGGCGGGCTACGCGCCGGTCCCGCGCACGAGCTGGGTGCTCGTGACCGAGGACCCGTGGGTGACGGTGATGGAGACGACGCGACCCTACGTGAGATCCATGATGGGCTTGCTCGTGCTGGGCGTCTTGATCCCGGTTGTTGTGGTGGCCTTGGGCGTGCGACGCATCACTGAGCCGTTGGCTGAGCTGACCGAGGCTGCCGACCGCGTGGCGAGCGGCGAGTTTGAGCAGGCCATCGAGGTGCGCACGGGCGATGAACTGGAGCTTCTGGCGACGCAGTTCAACGCGATGGCCGCTGAACTCAGAACGTCGTACGCCACGCTCGAGCAGCGGGTCGCCGATCGCACCCGCGAACTGGCGATTCTCAACGCATTGGCCGCGGTTGTCAGCCACTCGCTCGAGCTTGAGGAGGTGATGTCTGCTGCCCTGAGACACACGTCCTCGGCTCTAGCGATGGAGGCCGGTGCTGCTTTCATCCTGGAGCGTGAGGGCCTGGTCCTCGTGGCGCATCAAGGCGTATCGACGGACTTCGCCGCAGCCGTAGCGCTCTTGCCCCTGAGCGTGAGCATCGCAGCGGACGCTGTGCAGGCCGGTGTCCCCGTCACGCGTGAGGTCAGCGACTACCCGGAGGGTTCGCTGAAGCAGCTGCTGGCGGATGAGGGGGTGATCACGGTCGTGAGCGTACCGCTTATTGCCCGGGATCGGGTGCTGGGTGTGTTGAATCTGATCAGCCGCCGACCCCGTGTCCTGACGGAGGACGAACGTGCGTTACTCGCTGCCATCGGACAGCAGGCAGGTGTGGCCGCGGAGAACGCCCGGCTCTACGCCGAGGCAGAGCGCACCGCCGCCGCTGAGGAGCGCAACCGCCTTGCTCGTGATCTGCACGACGCCGTCAGCCAGACGCTGTTC